>URIJ01000071.1 GCA_900547835.1 uncultured Collinsella sp. | reverse complement strand
ACCTTTGCCGCTGCCTCGACAAACGACTTCCACAGGTTAAAGTCGGTCTCGAGCGTCTGCCAGGTGTACTCGGGGTGCCATTGCACACCCAAGCAGAACGGCTGGCCTTCGACCTCGATGCACTCGGGAACGCCGTCGGTTGCCTTGGCGACCAAGCGCGTGCTTTTACCCAGACGCTCGACGCAGCAGTGGTGTGCGGAGTTGGTCTGGATGAGCCTGTGCCCGCCGAGTGCACGCTCCAGCAGCGAGCCCGGTGCGACCTCGACGGGGTGCACGGGATCGTTGAGTACGTGGGTATGACGCCACTGCGTGCGGCCCTCGCGCGCGCCCAGGCTCGGCACGTCCATGCACAGGGTGCCGCCGGTTGCAACGTTGAGCAACTGCGTGCCGCGGCAGGTGGTAAAGAGCGGCTTTTTGGCGCGGAGCACCTCGCCGACTAGCTTAAACTCAAAGCAATCGCGGATCTCGCAGCAGAGGGTGGGGTCGTAGGGTCGATCATCGCCCCAACGTTTGGGATTGACATCGGGGCCGCCGGGGATGGCGATGCCGTCGGCGATATCGACGTAATGGCGGATGACCTCGATGTCCTCGGTGATGGACATCTGCAGCGGCAGGCCGCCGGCGGCAAGGATGGCATCGACAAAGACGCTGGCGATTTCCTCGTTGGGGGAGAGCGTCTCGCTCAAAAACGGCTTCGCTTCTTCCCAACGCGGCGCGACGAGGATGAGCGGACGGTCGGCGGGGGCGACGTCGACGTGCGGGGTGTATGACGATGAAGTGCGAGTTCCGATCATAGGTGTAGCTTTCGAGTTTGGATGGGCATGGCGGGCGGGTGAGCGGTCTGGTTAGTGGCCCTTGATGGAGTTGAGGAAGTCCTGGGCGCGCTTGGTCTGGGGGTGGTCGAAGAACTCATCGGGCGTTCCGGTTTCCACGATCTGGCCGTCGGCCATAAACACGACGCGGTCGGCTACGCGGCGGGCGAAGTTCATCTCGTGCGTGATGACGATCATCGTCATGCCCTGCTGGGCCAGACGGACCATGACTTCGAGCACCTCGTTGATCATCTCGGGGTCAAGGGCGCTCGTGGGCTCGTCAAAGAGCATGGCCTTGGGCTGCATGGCGAGTGAACGGGCGATGGCCACGCGCTGCTGCTGGCCGCCCGAAAGCTGTGCGGGTACCTTGTTGGCCTGCTCGGCCACGCCCACGCGGCTCAGCAGGTCCATGGCGCGCTCACGAGCCTCCTCCTTGGAGACGCCCAGCACATCGACCGGTCCCAGCATAACGTTCTGCAACACGGTCATATGCGCGAACAGGTTGAACTGCTGAAACACCATGCCCAGCTCGGCACGCATGCGGGCAAGATCCTTGCCTTCCTGCGGCAGGGGCTCGCCCTCGATGAGGATCTCACCCGAGTCGATGGTTTCCAGACGGTTGATGGTGCGGCACATGGTCGACTTGCCCGAGCCCGAGGGTCCAATCACAACGACGACCTCGCCGCGGTCGACCGAGAGATTGATGTCGTTGAGGACGTGCAGATCGCCATAGTGCTTATCGACGTGTCTGAGCTCGATCAGCGGCTGATTGCCGGTGGAAGAGGTGCTCTGTGCCATGGTGTTCGGCTCCTTATGACTCGAAATGGTAAAGCGTTAGCGGATGATGGTCGCGCCGGTCTTGTGCGAAACGTAGACAGCGGCCTTGTTAATTGCGACGTTGATGAGGATGTAGATGACCGCGATTACCAGGTAGACCGACACGAGGGCGTCGTAGTTGGTAATGAGCACGCGGGCGTTTTGCATGAGGTCGGGGTAGCTCACCACATAGGCAACGGTGGTGTCTTTGACTACGACCACAAGCTGCGAAATCAACGACGGAATGATAAACCGAATGGCTTGCGGTAACACGATTTTAAAGGTGATTTTAGCTTTGGAGAGACCGAGCGCCTGGGCTGCCTCGACCTGACCGCGCGGCACGGCGTTGACGCCGGCGCGGAAGATCTCGGCCAGTACGCCGGCTGCAGCGAGCGCGACGGGAAGCGTGAGCATCCAAAACGACGGCAGCGCGATCTTGTACTGGGGCAGCACCAAAAAGAAGAAGTAGATGAACAGCAGGCTCGGCACGCCACGGAAGAAATCGGTGAGCACGCGGCAGACCAGTTGCAACGGCTTGATGTCGCTGGTACGGCCGAGCATAAGGGCTAAGCCCAGCACCAGCGCGATGGCGCCGGCGGTGAGTGCGACTTTGACGGTGCCCTCAAAGCCGGCAAGCAGGAACTTCCAGGTGGTGAGGTGCGTAAAGAAATACCAATAGTGGACCGAAAGCTGGCCGGTCACATAAAAGCGCTGCAGTACCAGGGCGACGAGCGCGGCGACGGCAACGAGCGAGATAGCGGTGCCGATGCGAATCTTGGCGCGCATCTTGGGGCCGGGAGCCTCGTAGAGCGCATCGCGCATGGTAAGTGCAGGGGAGGAATGCTTGCTCATCGGAGGATCCTCACCTTCTTATCGATGTAGTTGCCAATGTGGCTCACCACAAAGGCCGTGCCCAGGTAGCCGAGTGCCGAGATAAAGAACGCGACGACGCCGCCGAGCGAGCGCGTGTTGATGTAGCTCACCACGCCGGTGAGCTCCTGCGGCTTAAGCGGCACCTGGCTGCCCAAGGCGGTAGTGAGCATGACGGCGATAAAGAGGTTGGTCATGGGCAGCACGCTCGAGCGCAGCGCCTGCGGAATCACGATCTTGGCGAGGATACGGCTGAAGCTCATACCGAGCGAGCGGGCGGCTTCCACCTGGCCGACGCCGACGGTGTTGATGCCACTCATAAAGTTCTCGGAGCCAAAGGCCGAGCCCAAAAGGACCGTGGCGACGATAACGCAGGTGCGGTAGGGCAGGACGACCTTGAGCGGTGGCAGTGCGTAGACGACGATGATAAGCAGCGCGATGCCGGGGATGTTACGGAAGACCTGGACATACAGGTCGCCAAAGACGCGCAGCGGCTTGAGCGGCGACACGCGCATCACGGTGACGGCGACAGCCAGCACCATGGCGATGGCAAACGACTCAAGCGTCATGCCCCAGGTCGCTAGCAGCGCGTCGATATAGTTCTGGCCATAGAGCGACCAGAGCTCGGAGAGACTCATGCGGACCTCCCGCCGATAAGGAAAGGGGCTCCCGTGTGTACGGAAGCCCCGACAACTCAGTGAGGAAACAGTTTACCGCAATAAAGCGCATCATGCGTTTCCATATGGTTTCGTTGCGGCCGTTACCAGGCTCGCTGCCTAGGCGCCGATCTCGGGCAGCTCGGGAACGTTGGTGTCGCCCGTACGGTCGCCGATGCAGATCTGCCACAGCTCGGTCCAGGTGCCGTCGTCCTCGATCTTCTTAAGGAAGTCGTTGACAAAGGCGACGCCGTCGGAATCGAGCGGCAGGCCGATGCCATAGGGCTCCTTGCTGCCGAAGGGCTTGCCGGCAATCTTGTACTTGCCGGGCTCGCGGACCAGGGCGCTCTGCTGCATGTTGTTGTCGATGACGTAGGCGTCAACGCGGCCCTGCTGGAGTGCCTGGCGGGCCTCCTCGTCGGTCTTGAACTCCTGCTGGCTGGCCTTGGGGGCGAACTCCTCCAGGATGGCGGGGCCGTTGGAGCCGGACTGGACGGCGACGTTCTTGTCGGCCAGGTCGTCGACGCTCTTGATGTCGTCGTTATCGGCAAGCACCAGGATGGCCTGCTGCGTGTAGTAATAGGGACCGGCAAAGGAGACAAGCTTCTTGCGCTCGTCGGTGATGGTGTAGGTGGCAAAGACGGCGTCGACCTGGCCGTTCTGCAGGACGGACTCGCGCGTGTCCGAGGTCACCTGGGTGATCTCGACCTTGTTCTCGCCCAGAATGTAGTTGGACAGGAGCTGCGCGATACCGGCATCGAAGCCACGGGTCTTGCCGTCCTTCTCGTTGAGGAGGGAGAAGAGCGTGGAGGTCTGAACGCCACCGATCTTAAAGACGCCGGCGTCCTTGACGGCCGTCGCCCAGGCGCTGGCGGCGATGGCGTCGTCATCGGCCTTGGGGCCGTTGTCGACGAGCTTGTCGAATGCCTTAGCGTCGAGCGTGGTGGAAGCCTCGGTATCATTGGAGCTCTTGGAGGAGCCGGCGGCGGAACCCTTGTCGGCCTCGGCGCTGGTGTCGGAGCAGCCGGCAAGACCAAGGCCGGCGACGGTTGCGAAGGTGGCGGCGACAAAGCCACGGCGGTCGAGAACGACCTGCTGGGAGAGGTTCTTGCTCATAGGAGAACACCTTTCTCAAAAAATCCTAGCGGTTGAGTAGAGTTATACCCTAACCCGCTCAAACGGGTCAACACGAAATAACTTAGAAACATACTAACCTTATAGGTTATTCTACCTACCAAAAAGGGACAGGCACCTTTGTGGTGGTTCTTGCAGATGTGGCGGCCTGCCTCGCTGCTTTGTCTCAATCTGTAACAGGTAGACGAGGAAATGGGTTCTAACTGTTACAGATCGAGATTTTCTCTTCAGGGGAATTCGAATGTCTCAATCTGTAACATCTGGACGGCCAAAAGGTCCCTATCTGTTACAGATTGAGACAAACGTCGGGGACTAAGACGTCTTGTCTCAATCTGTAACAGTTAGACGGAAATTCGGGCCCTAGATGTTACAGATTGAGATAATCGCGTCGCGAAAACAAAAACCTCCGCAGGGGTGCTTCCCTTGCGGAGGTTTTCTTACTCGTTGAGTAGTCTCACGGCTTCGGCGGCCATATTCTCGACCGTCATGCCGTTCTGTGCGAGCAGTTCGTTGGGGTCGTAGCGGTCGGGGAAGCCCTTGGCGATGCCGAAGGTGCGCGTGCGCACGGGCGTGCAGGCCAGGTAGCACGCCACGCGCTCGCCCCAGCCGCCGTCCAAGATGCCGTCCTCGAGGGTGACGACGACGCGATGCTCGGCGGCAAGGCTGTCGAGGAACTCGCGGTCGAGCTCGGTTGCGAAGCGCGGGTTGACGAGCGTGGCTTCGATACCGTACTCGGCAGCCAAGCGGTTTGCCACGCGCTCGCCCAGCTCAAAGAAATCGCCAAGCGCGAGCACGGCAACGTCGCGGCCCTGGCGCACCACGTTGTAGCGAACGGCACTGTACTCGGTGTCTTCGGCGGGCGCCAGATCGGGGCGGCTAACCAAGCCAATGCCCGGTACGCGGATCGCCACGGGATGCTCGCGGTGGTCGAGCGACCAGCTCAGCATGGACAGGTATTCCTCCATGCAGGCCGGCGCCAAGTAGCGCATGTTGGGAAGAGCGCCCAGCATGGAAATATCAAAGAACGAGAGGTGCGTCTCGGATGTGGTGCCAAAGATCGACGCGCCAAACACCAAGATGGTTGCGGGGGCATCGTTGAGGCACAGGTCGTGCCACAGCTCGTCGTAGGCGCGCTGCAAAAACGTGCCGTACACACCAAAGACTGGCTTGGCGCCCGAGCGCGCAAGCGCGGTGGCAAAGGTCACGGCGTGCTCCTCGGCAATGCCCACATCGACGAACTGTTTGCCGGCGGCAGCGCGAAGCTCGGGTGTAAAGCCCATGATGTAGGGCGTGGCGGCCGTGATGCCCACGACCTGCGAATCGCGCTCGATGGCGGCGCTGAGCGCCTCGCCCGTAATGTCGGCATAGGTGCGCGGCGCAGGCTCGCTCGGATGGCCCGGGCAGAGCTTGCGTCCAGTTGCCATGTCAAACGGACCCACGTGATGCCAGCGTTCGGGGTCGTTCTGGGCCGGCTCAAAGCCCTTGCCCTTGGCGGTGGAGACGTGCAGCACGATGGGATGATTGATATTGCGCAGTTCCTGCAACGCGTCGACGAGGGCCAACACGTCGTTACCGGCGTCCAGATAGCGGTAGTCGAGCCCCATCGCGCGGAAAACGTTGCGCTCACAGGTACCGTTGCTGGCTCGCAGCTCGGCCAGATTGCGATACAGGCCGCCATGGTTCTCGGCAATGGACTGGTCGTTATCGTTGACGATGATGATCAGGTTGCTGTCGAGATCGGCGGCATTGTTAAAGCCCTCAAACGCCAGGCCGCCCGAAAGCGATCCGTCGCCAATGATGGTGATGACGTTGTACGTATCGCCCGCCAGGTCACGAGCGTGCGCCAGGCCGCAGCCCAGGCTCACCGACGTGGAGGTGTGACCCATGGCGAACAGGTCGTGCTCGGACTCGTCGGGGTTGGCAAAGCCAGAAGCCTCACCATAACGCTCCGGATCGATATAAGTGTACGCGCGCCCGGTCAGCGCCTTGTGGGCGTAGGTCTGGTGCGAAACGTCAAAGACAATCTTGTCGATAGGGGAGTTAAACACGCGATGGAGCGCGACCGTAAGCTCAACGACGCCCAGGTTGGGGGCAACGTGCCCGCCGACGGCGGCGGAGCTTTCGAGGATGGCGTGGCGAATCTCGTCGCAGAGCTGTGGGAGCTCGGCACGATTAAGAGCCTTGACGTCCTCGGGCGTTGTCGTTTGCGTAAGCAGCATCGTTGTGGGTTACTCCATGCGAATCGTGCGCCGGCACTCCCTCGGCCGGCACAATTGCACAAGACAGTCTCGCACATTTTGACGTTTGATATGTGACGGCGGCGCGGTAATTCGACAACTGGTGGGGCAAAACGTTTTGTCCGATGCCATACTGATGTGTTCCATGATGTTTTTATCGATTGTGCACAAGCCGTGGCTTGCCGCTGTGAGTCGCTGGAAGGAGGCAGCATGTCCGATACCGTTCGTGCCGAGAAAATCGCGTGCGAAGTAGACCATGCTGCCCGTCAACTGGCACAGGAGGGCCGTCTGGACCTGACGCGCGAGTTTATCCAGCATGGCGACGTGACGGTCTATGCACATGTGACTTCGGTAGCGCGGGCGAGCCTGTCCTTTGCCGAGTGCTTGGGCCGTGCTGGCATTTCGGTCGACCGTGCTTCGTTGCTGCGCGGAGCCCTGCTGCACGATTACTTTCTCTATGACTGGCACGATCCCGATCCAAGCCATCGGCTGCATGGCTTTCGCCACCCGTTTTTTGCCCTGGCGCGTGCGGAGGAAGATTTTGAGCTGACGCCGCGCGAACGGAATATTATCGTGCGGCATATGTTTCCGCTGGTGCCAGTGCCGCCGACGTGTCGTGAGGCTTGGATTGTATGCCTGGCAGATAAATGGTGCGCTCTGCGCGAGACGGTCGCCGGTCGTCTGCGGCGCAAGGACGAGGCGGACGATGACGTGAGTGGCGAATCGAGCGAAAAGAGGAGAGGGTAGACGGTGGGGACCGCGATTGATACTGCGTTTTGCGGCGCGACGCTTGCCGCCTGCCCACTCTCGGCACTGGTGCTCTCGTTTGCCTTTTACGGGTTTTGCGGTTGGGCATGGGAGTCGACAGTATGCGCCATGCTCAATCACGGACGATTTGCCAACAGTGGCTTTTTGCTGGGGCCGTGTTGTCCTATCTATGGTGTGGGCGGCATTGCCTGCTGGCTGCTGTTGCGCGGGATTCCGGATGCCTCGAGCCAGTTTGTCGCTGCAGCGCTCGTATGCAGCGTGATTGAGTACAGCGTAGGCGTGCTGTTGGAAAAAACAACGGGCGCTCGCTTTTGGGATTACTCGCACCTGCCGTTTAACTTGCACGGACGCATCTGTCTGTACTGGGCCTGCGCGTTTGGCTTGGGTGCGTTGTGTATTTGCCGTTTAGTGGAGCCTGCATTGCTGGGGCTGCTTGGCCATCTGCCGGTGCTGATTGTGCGGCTGTCCGCCTTTATCGTCGCGGTCGCGATGATGGTCGATGCGGTGTGCTCGTTGGCCAGCTGGCGCCGCCTGTCCGATCAGCTTGAGCGTGTGCGTGCCGACCTTGCCGACCGCATCAATGAGTCGCTTGCCGACGCCTCCGACTCTATGCTCGAACGTATTCCCGATTCGGCGATCGACTCGGTGGCGCAGACGCATATCCGCGGTCGCGCCGTTAACGCTTGGCTGGCCGAGCTGGGCGACGCGGCGCTCGATGCCCTGCGCGAGAAGACTTCGATGCCGACGTTTATCTCGGATGGTGCTCGCGGCCTGGCACTTGCTGCCCGCCGTGTGGCCGATGCCGCGCCGAGCATGCCGCGTCCGTCGCTCAGTCGTCGCCTTGCCGGCAAGCGCATGAGCCGTCCGGTGCCAAGCGTGTCGCTCAGCCGCCGCGACCTACGCTTCTTTAACGCCTTCCCGCGTCTGCGCATCAATCGCTACGAAGGCGTCATTCGAGCAACTAATCTCCGCGACCGAGCCCGCGAGCTGTTCCGCCACTAGCCGAGACGGGCGCGCTCACGGCTTCCTTGCTCGCGTATTTCCCGTTCGTTTCGCGTCCGTTGCCGCGCCGTTTCCAAGATTGCGGTGCCGTTTCCATTCGACAACGCAGCGTTTAACAACGCCGTATCTGGTCTACACCAGTTGCCCCTCGGCCGCATCATGAGCGCCGACAACGTTCATGCGACCAAGGGAGAGCGAATGTACGATACGGGATCGACAACGTTTATGCTCATCTGCACCATGCTCGTGTTTTTAATGACACCGGGTCTGGCGTTTTTCTATGGCGGCCTGTCCAGGCGCAAAAATGTCATCAACACCATGCTCATGTGCTTTGGCGCCATTGGTCTGGTTGGTGTGCTGTGGATTGTTGCCGGCTGGTCTCTGGCCTATGGCGGCGACGGTTCGAGTCCGTTTATTGGAGGCCTTGACCAGCTGCTGTGCCTGCCGGTGCTCAACCAGGTGCTGCAGGCGGCTGAGGGCAATGCTGCGGACGGTGTCGTCTGCCCTCAGATCATCAACATCGCCTTCCAGATGGCATTTGCCATGATCACGGCTGCTATCGTCACGGGCAGCCTGGCCGGCCGCGTTAAGTTCGGTGCCACGACGGCCTTCCTGGGTATTTGGCTGCTCGTGGTCTATGCGCCGCTCGCTCACATGGTTTGGGGCGGCGAGGGCTCCTTTATCGGCGATATCATCGGCGCGCTCGACTTTGCCGGCGGCGACGTGGTACACATTTCGTCCGGTCTCACGGGCCTGATTCTCTGCTTAATGCTCGGCCGTCGTCGCGGCTTTGGCATGATGAGCTACCGTCCGCATAACGTGCCGTTTGTGGCGCTGGGCGCCGGCCTGCTTTGGTTTGGCTGGTTTGGCTTTAACGGCGGCAGCGAGTTTAAGGCCGACGCCGTGGCGGCGCTCGCCATCCTCAACACCGTGACGGCCAGCGCGGCGGGCATGGTCTCGTGGCTTGCCGTCGAGCGCGTGCACACCGGTCGTCCCACGCTGGTGGGTGCTAGCACCGGTTTGGTTGCGGGCCTTGTGGTGGTTACGCCGGGTGCGGGCTTTGTCGAGCCGTGGGCGGCGCTGGTCATGGGCCTGATCGTATCTCCCGTCTGCTACCTGGCCATCAGCCATCTTAAGACCAAATTTGGCTACGACGATGCGCTCGACGCGTTTGGCTGCCACGGCATCGGCGGCATCCTGGGCGGCGTGCTCACGGGGCTGTTCTGCGTGCCGGAGCTCTCGTGGACCGGTAAGGGCGGCCTGTTCTACACGGGCGATGTCTCGCTGCTCATCTCGCAGATTTTGGGCATTGTGGTGACGGTCGCTATTGTACTGGTGCTCGACTTGGTGATCGCCGCGGTGGTCAAGGCGCTGTTCCACGGCAGCCTGCGCGTGGACGAGGC
>URIJ01000070.1 GCA_900547835.1 uncultured Collinsella sp. | reverse complement strand
GGGCTACTGGCAAAACTTGGACGTGACGACCTATGCCGGCTGGGAGGATTTCCTTGCGCGCAACGGCCTCTCCCCCGCCGACGAGCGCCTGCATCTGCTGACCAAAAAGGCGCGCCGAACCTATGCGCAGAGTACCTACCGCGATGGCGACTACCTGGTCTTTGGCAGCGAGAGCTCGGGCATTCCCGAGCCACTGCTTGCCGCGGCGCCCGAGCGCTGCGAGCGCATCCCGATGCTGCGCGATTGTGACTCACTCGATAACGCCGAGGCATGGGAAGCCCACGAGGAATCACTCGGGCATACCGAGGACAGCCACGAGGCCATCCTTCAACAGGACATCTGCGGCAACTTCGTCAACCCGGACGACTACCGCATCAGTGCACTCAACCTCTCCAACAGCGCCGCCATCGTCCTCTACGAGGCCCTGCGCCAAACAGGCTTTGCCGGCATGTGACAAAGGGGCAGTCCCTCTGTCACATTCGACCGCCATATAGTTAAACGTAATTAATCACTTTTAACTGAAATTAACTAAAATAAAATGAAGTTAACCCGAGACGCTAAAGGAGGGCATTGTGGAATATCTCGAGAACCCGTTTACCCCTAGCTTTGGCGAGGTTCCTGCCCATCTCGCTGGCAGACAACAGATTATTCGGGATTTGGACCGTGCCTTCTTGAGTCAGCGCAGGCGCCCAGAATTGACCTCGATCTTCTCAGGCGCGCGTGGAACCGGTAAAACCGCTCTCATGTCGTCGCTCGCGACAAGGGCGGAATCCCACGGCTGGATAGCCGTAAAGACGACCGCGCTCCCGGGAATGCTTGAGGAAATCGAGTTCGGGGCGAAACGCGCCGCAGCCCATCTCATCGACTCGTCCGACCACTTCGAAGTCACCGGCCTCGGAATTGCACCGCTCGGCAGTATCGAGGTCAATCGCGTTCACGATGCCTCAACCTGGCGTTATCGCATGAGCGACATCATCGACCAGCTCAACGAGGCGGGCACCGGTCTGCTCGTCACGGTTGACGAGGTGGACCCGGCACTCGACGAGATGATTCAGCTCGCAGCAACGTATCAGCACTTTGTGACCGATGGGAAACGCGTCGCCCTGCTCATGGCGGGACTTCCCAACAACGTCTCGACGTTGCTGAACCACAAGACGGTCTCGTTCCTTCGTCGCGCCCAACAATATCATCTGGGTCGCATTGCCGACTATGACGTGCGCGAGGCCTTGATTCGCACAATCCAGGAAAACGATCGCCTGGCAGATGCTGAGGGAATCGATAGAGCCGTTCGCTCGATCTCTGGTTTTCCATTCCTATTGCAACTCGTAGGCTACCGTGCTTGGGATCTCACAAGCGATTCGAAGGAAATCTCGTCGCGCGACTTTGACCTGGGAATCAAAATAGCGCGCGACGAGATGGACGACCGAATCCTCGCGGCAACCTATCGGGAACTCACGGCGGAGGACAAACGATTCCTCATCGCCATGCTCGATGACGAGGAAGAGTCCACCACCGCTGACCTTGTCGAGCGCCTTAAGCGTTCGCCGCAGCAGGTCTCCCGCTACCGACGCCGCATGATAGATGCCGGCATCATTGGAGAACGCGGGCGCGGAATCGTCGCTTTTGAATTGCCATTCTTCCGCGACTATCTCGCCGCTCAATGCGTGAAATAGACGGCAAATGCGACAAAGGGGTGCCCCTTTGTCGCATCGCCTATAGATAACGACCGGTAATGCTCTTGGAGCAAGCTGCGATGTTGCCCGGCGTGCCGGTGCAGACGATTTGCCCGCCGGCGTCGCCACCGCCCGGTCCCATGTCGATCACGTAATCGGCGTTACGGATAAGGTCGAGATCGTGTTCGATCACGATAACCGTGGCGCCCTTGGCAACGAGGCCATCGAACACACTCAACAACACCTGAACATCGAGCGGATGCAGGCCGATCGTGGGCTCGTCAAATACGAACACGGCATCATCCTGCACACGGCCCATCTCGCTCGCGAGCTTAAGGCGCTGTGCCTCTCCGCCCGAAAGCGCCGGCGTGGGCTCACCGAGCGTGAGATAGCCCAAACCCAGGTCGTGCAAGGTCTGCAAGCGCGCCTGAACCTTCTTGAGCCCCAGCGTGGCGTCGAGCGCCTCATCCACACTCATATCCATGAGCTGCGGCAACGTAAGCAGACTCCCGTCCTTGCCCTCGCGATGGATATGCGAAGCCGCGTCTGCATAACGCGAGCCGCGACATGCCGGGCAGACGATCTCGACGTCGGGCAAAAACTGCACGTCGAGCGATATCGAGCCCGTGCCGTCACACGTAGGGCAGCGCAAGGCGCCGGTGTTGTAGCTAAAGGCGCCCGCCTTGTAGCCGGCTGCCTTAGCCTCGGGCGTACGGGCGAAGGCGCGGCGCAGCTCGTCATGAATGTCGGCATAGGTCGCTACCGTCGAGCGTACGTTGGCGCCGATGGGCGTAGCGTCAATCAGATTTGCGCGGCCAATGCCCTCGGCATCGACCCAACGCACGTGCCCCGGCAAGCGCTCGCCAGCTGCCTGCGCCTTAAGTGCAGGAATGAGCGTCTCGAGCACGAGCGTCGTCTTACCCGAACCCGAAACGCCCGTTACCGCGACAAGGCGGCCGCGCGGGATATCAACCTCGAGCGGCTTGACGGTATGGATGGCATCGGTTGCCATGCGGATATGTCCCTGGTCGAACATTTCGTCGTCAGTCACCTGCGGACGCAAGCGCTTGAGCTCGGCGCGCAAAAACGGCGCGATACGGCTGCCCTGCGATTGCTCGACCTCGTCTACCGTACCAGCGGCGATTACACTGCCGCCGCCTGCTCCGGCAACGGGGCCCATCTCGACCAGATAGTCGGCTTCCGCCAGTACGCGCGTATCGTGGTCGACAACAACCACGGTGTTGCCGTCATCCACCAGATCGCGCATCACGCCCACCAAGCCGTCGACATTGGCGGGATGCAAGCCGATCGAAGGCTCGTCCAGCACATAGAGCACGCCCGTCGATCGGTTGCGCACCACGCGGGCGAGCTGAACGCGCTGGCGCTCACCCGTGGAGAGCGTGGCACCAGCGCGGTCGAGTGAAAGGTAATCGAGACCCAGGTCGACCAGACGACGGGCCACGCTCAAAAACGAATCGCAGATATCCGTCGCCATGGGCCGCATCTCGGGCGGCAAGGATGCGGGCACCCCGCGCACCCACTCAATCGCCTCGCCCAGCGTCATGGCCGCCGCCTGCGCCAGATTGATACCGCGCACCTGGGGCTGGCGCGCAGCCTCGGAGAGACGCGTGCCGCCGCAATCGCGGCATGCTCCCTCGCGCAAAAAGCGCGCAACGCGTTTGAGGCCCTTGTCGTCCTTAACCTTGGCGAGCGCATTCTCGACGGTATAGACGGCGTTGTAATAGGTAAAGTCGAGCGGCGTGGCGCCCTCGCCGTTTTTGGGAACGTAGAGAATGTGCTTCTTAACCGCCGGACCGTGGAACACGATGTCGCGCTCTTGAGGCGTGAGCTGGTTAAACGGCACGTCGGTGCGCACGCCCATCTCGCCAGCCACTTGCTTCATCAGATCCCACATGAGCGTACCCCAGGGAAGCACCGCGCCCTCGTTGATAGTCTTTGACTCATCGGGCACCAGGCTCGCTTCGTCCACCTCGCGCATGACACCGGTGCCGCCGCAGGTGGGACAGGCACCGCCGCTGTTAAAGGCAAGGTCCTCGGCGCTCGGCGCGTAGAACTCGCGACCGCATGCAGGGCACGTGAGCGACAGGCCCGCAGCCACGTTAAGGCTCGGCTCCACGCGCGCCCCGCAGTGCGGACACACGTGATGGGCGCAACGGCTAAAGAGCAGGCGCAGGCTGTTGTTGAGCTCGGTCATGGTACCAAAGGTCGAACGCACGCCCGGTACGCTGGGGCGCTGATGCAACGCGAGCGCCGCCGGCACGTGCAGCACCTCGTCCACCTGTGCGTGCTCGGCCTGCGTCAGACGACGGCGGGTATAAGTGCTGAGCGCCTCCAGATAACGACGCGAGCCCTCGGCATACAGAACCCCCAGCGCTAGCGAGCTCTTGCCCGAACCCGACACGCCGGCAATACCCACGAGCTTTCCCAGCGGAATATCGATATCGATGTCCTTGAGGTTGTGGACACGCGCGCCACGCACCTCGATAGCGCTTGGTTGTTGCGACACCGTCATCGCTTCCTTTCCTGTTGATCGAATGTGACAAAGGGACAGTCCCTTTGTCACATCACTCGTGCCATAAAATACGATCGCGAATGTACGCACCCAGCATGGGCACGGTAAACCGGACGAGGCCGTATCCGGCAGCCTCGATGACGCGCTCGCGAATCAGGCTTGCGCGATATTTACTCGCCCAGCTCTGGGTACGGTCGCAGCGCTCAATGATATCCGCCGTGCGCGTCGGCTTGTCCTCGTCAACCGCCATAGCCTCGATAAAGAGGCGCTGAGGGCTGCGCAGACCGTAATACAGAGGTGCGTCAACCGCTTCGTAGAACTCGGAGACGGCATCCGCATGGCCATTCTCGACATCGCGCCTTTCGATGACCTGCGAGCCACGCCGGACAGCAGACCGCCACATGTAATAGCCCACCAGCTGAACCATATAGGGATGCCCCATGCTCTTGCGCGCCGCAAGGTCCGCCGTCTCCGCGTCAACGTAAAGACCAGCGTCTTTGACCGTCTGGATATATGAATCGCGCACCTTGGGCAAAGAAATCGCCCCCAGCGTACGCTGCTGGGCACGCCGCAAAAACGTCACGCTCGGCTCTTCGAGCAGATCGTCAACCATACTGGGTAAGCCGGCAAACACCAGCGCAAGACCGCGCTGGTCGCTATCGGACAAGCCCGTGGCATCCTGGTCTCCGAGCACCTGCTGATAGAGAACGGCAAGGGCCGCCAGCTCCTCGATAGACGCCGATTGTGCCTCGTCAATCGCAAACAGCATGCCTTTGCCTGGATCGAGCTTCTTAAGGCGCTCGTTGACCAGCCCGCGCAGCGTTTCACCCTTTGCACGCGCCGCCTCGACCGACATGCGCCCGAATGATGGACTGAGTTCCATTGACGTCACAACGGGTTTATTCGAGCGAAGTGCATCGGCCAAGCGGTCGCATAAGCCAAGCGAAGCGGAATCGGAGACAACCGCCCATCCGCGCTCATTGGCTAGACGTTGCAGCTCCCGCAGGAGAACCGTCTTGCCGCAGCCGCGGTTTCCCGTAATGAGCATGAGCCTGCCCGGCGCTCCGGCGCCGTTGTCGAGCCCTTCCTCAAAATCTTCGATGACCGACTCGCGACCGATGAGTATCGGAGGCCGCTTGCCAGCCGTGGGCTTAAAGGGATTTGGATTCATGTCGGCCTCCTCGGATTGGCAAACCCTGGTAACAGTTATACCAACTTATACTGAGTTATACCAATAGCATGTGACAAAGGGGCTGTCCCTTTGTCACATGTGGCCGAAAAACTCGGCGTCTGCTGCTCGCCAGGGACGGAAGGTGGCGGGATCGATCTTTACGTGCGCTGCGGCGGGCACGTCATACCATTTGACCGTGTAGCCGGCGCCATGAGAGCAAAAGACCGAGTCGGGCGTGTTGGGCAGATCGGCCTCGGGCTCATAGGCAGCCGTCTCGATTACGCGCTCGGCATCATGGCAAGCCGCATAGCCGGCGAACTCTAGGTACAGATGTCCGCGACCGCTCGTGTAGGCAGCCACCTCCAGCGCGTAATCCTGCACCTCAGATGCCGGCACGCGACCCACAAGCTTCGCCCGGTCTCCCGCCATCGTCGGCGGCTCGTACTCGGCACCCATGCGTGTGGCATCTGACAACGCCCGGCCCACGCACTCCCCCGGCACCTCGAGCTCAAAGTGGTACCACGGCTCCAGCAACACGTCTGCGCCGACCTCGCGCGCCTGCATCAAACCCTGGCGAATCGCGCGATACGTGGCCTGGCGAAAATCGCCGCCCTCGGTGTGTTTGGCATGCGCGCGGCCGCCCGTGAGCGTAATGCGCACATCGGTGATGGGCGAGCCCGTCAGCACGCCCAGGTGGTCGCGCTCCATAGCGTTGGTGAGTGCCAAACGCTGCCAGTTAAGATCGAGCTCGTCGGTCGAGGTCACGGTGCCAAACTGCACGCCCGAACCCGCCGGCAACGGTTCCAGGCACAGATGCACCTCGGCATAGTGGCGCAGTGGCTCAAAGTGGCCCACGCCCTCGACCGGCTGCGAAATAGTCTCCTTATAGAGAATGCCGCCGGGCTCAAACGCAACCGAAAGGCCAAAGCGATCGGCCAACACCCGCTGCACGACCTCGAGTTGCACGGCGCCCATCAACTGCAAATGGATCTGCTCAAGATGCGTATTCCAGCTTACGCCGAGCATGGGATCTTCGTCCGCCAACTCACTCAGCGCTTTAAACACCGCATGAACGTCGTGTTCGCCCGGCAGCACCGTATAGGTGAGGACCGGAGCGATGACGGGCGCATCGCCCGCGGGCTCCGTGCCCAGGGCGTCCCCTGGGCGAACGTGCGCAAGACCCGTCACGGCGCAAATACCGCCAGCAGCAACTTCTTGGGCAAGCTCATACTTCTCGCCGTTATAGATGCGTACCTGATCGACCTTCTGCTCCCATGCCTCGGCACCGGAACGTCCGCTAATCATCTGCTTGGCATGCAGCATGCCGCCCGTCACCTTGACCCAGGCAAGACGCTCGCCACGCTCTCCACGACTCACGCGGTAGACACGCGCGGCGAACTCCTGGGGCCATGTTCGCTCGCGCATCAGAGCACATATGCCGTCGAGCAGCTCTGCCACACCCTGGTCCTTGAGCGCCGATCCCGCAAAGCAGGGAAACAATTTGCGCTCGGCAACCATGCGTGACAGCATTGCGACAGAAAGCTCACCCGCCTCAAGAAACTCCTCGAGCGCCGCCTCGTCCAACGCAGCAGCGTCCTCCTGAACGGAGCCGCCCGCCAGCAGTTCGCTGGCATCCAGGCAGCCCTCGGAAAGACGTTGCCCAAGTTGTGCCAGCAAAACATCGCGGCCGGGATTCTCCAAATCGATCTTGTTGATATAGATGAACGTCGGGATGTCATAGCGTGCAAGCAGGCGCCACAGGGTTTCGGTGTGCCCCTGCACGCCATCGTTGGCGCCCACCACCAGAATCGCGTAGTCCAGGGCACGCAGCGTGCGCTCCGCCTCGGCTGAAAAATCGACATGCCCTGGTGCATCCACGAGCATGACGTGGGTATCGCCATGGTCGAGCACAGCCTGCGACGAGAAGATCGTAATACCGCGCTCGCGCTCAATCTCGTTCGTATCCAGATGCGAATCGCCATCGTCCACGCGGCCGCGCTTGCGAATGCGGCCCGCGTTGAACAGCATGGCCTCGGCCAACGTGGTCTTGCCGGCATCGACATGCGCCAAGATTCCAACGACCGCTTGCTTCGACATGGCTCTCCTCTTATTGCAAGCCCATCGCACGCGGCAACGGGCGTTCTCATTCCACACTGGATGATACAATTTACGGGCCGGCGGGCGAAGCGGGCCCTATCCCCCGACCGAGCTCATCGCCCCGCGTTGCCGCGCGGCGATTTTCGTAGGTTCGCGCCTTGCGAAAGCCGGCACCTCCCCTTTTGTCTGCCTTGGCTCATCTGAGGCGGTAACAGCGCGAACCCCACAACAACGCGTTTTACCAAAAATGGCCCCACTCGGGGCCATTTTCATTTCGGTGAAACGCTGGTATGTGACTCGGCCTTTATGCCTCGCGCAGCCAATCAAACGCGACGCGCGGCGTACCGTCCGACACATATACGATACCGGCGCGCTTAAACCCGGCCTTGGCGATGGCTCCCTGCATGGGCAGGTTGTCCTGATGCGTATCGATGCGCAGGTGATCGGCACGCTCCTTGGCAAAGGCAAACATCGCAGCCGCGATACCGTGCACGGTGCCATCGGACGCCACACGGTGCAGCACGGCGTACGGAGTGTCGCTGCGCCATTGACCATCCTCAATTACGTCATAGCACTCGTCCGGGCCGGGCAAAAAGGCAAACGTCGCCACCACGCGGCCGTCGACTTCGCACACGTAACTGCCACCAGCGGCAATATCGGCAGCCAGCTGCTCGGCCGAAGGCGTGCCCTCGGGCCACTGCGTGGCGTTGCCATGCGCGCGCATAAAGGCGCGGGCCGCGTCATAGATAGCCATGACGGCGGGAATGTCGGTATCGAGGGTTTTTCTGATCATCACGCGGCGACCTCACGTTTATTGGTATCACTTTGATTGAGCAATGATACCAACGTTTGGAGAGGAGCGCGAAGCAGATGGGGAGCAAAAAGCGAGCCGCCTGGTCAAAAGCCAAAAGCGAGTTTTTTGGCGCTGCCACCGGCGGCGATATGGGCGACCTGTTTGCGCGCGAGGACGAGCGCCGCGACGCACTAGACGCCGAGCGCGATGAAGCCTGGCGCTACAAGTCGTGCGAACGCAAAAACCGTTACGACACGCGCGCCGAGGCAGAGGCCGTTATGGCCGACTGCGAAAACCGCGGACGGCGCGGCCTGTCCTGCTACAAATGCGAATACTGCGGCGGCTGGCACCTGACGTCGCACCCTTGGAAATAGACCCCGCATCGGCACGGCACTGGCGAAGCGCCAGCCATCGTGCGGAAGCTACGGACGCGGCGGCACCAAAACGTCGTAGCGGACGGCCTTGCCCGCAAGCTGATAGCTCGGCTTAACGCCGGCAAGCAGCGGCCCCTTCACCGGCCGCTTGATAACGACCTTGCGCGGCCGCGCCGCAAGCGCAGCTTCGACCAGCGTCTCCTCATCGGCGCACGGCTGTTCCAGATGGTGCAAAAGTTGAAACTTCTTTTTCACCGCCGCGCTCTTGGTGCGCTCAGGAAACATGGGGTCCAGATACACCACGTCGGGAGCGGTGAGCTCGCCCTGCCCGATCAGCTCGGCTGTATGGCGAAGGCCGGCAATGCTGTCCTCGCCCGCATGTAAGCGCATGCGCGCCACGGCTGTCGCAAGCGCCGGATCATCTGCCGCGCGATCCAAAGCATCCTTGAGGAGCGCCGCGATCACGCAATCCTGTTCATACAGATCGACGGTAAAGCCCGCGGCCGCCAGCAGCAGCGAATCCTCACCAAAGCCCGCCGTGGCATCAATCGCCCATGGGCGCTCGATGCCTTTTGTGCGCGCAACCTTTACCAGCAGCTCTTGCTGCAGACGACCCTGCTTGAGCCGTGGAAGCATGCGGCCAAAATCGGCACGCAACTCCATCGTGCCGTCGGTGAGCGTAAGGCCCTCGGACGTCCGCACGAGCTCGAGCCCAGCAGCCCGAGCAACAGAAAAGGGATCGACGACGCCCATGGACACTCCTTAGCAAACAAAACGAATACATGGGCGCCATTCATGTCGGCACCCAACCGTCCGTTATTGTCCCACATGCGACATGGTCCACAGCATCCCAATGCAAAGCACCGCCATCAATACCGTGCACACGGCAGCGATCACAGAATCACCCATGCGCCTTCCCAACGACCGCGGTTCACGCACTTGCTCTGGTCCGTACATCATGGCTCCTCCTTAGACTCACTTCTTATCACGGCCTCATCATCACAGCGCCGCACATGAGCTGCCATCGATTTGACTTACGTCCAGCTTTCCTTTTTGAAAGGTTGAACCGTGCAGGCAAGAGACGCTTTCAGGCGCATGCATCGCCGCGTTGAACTACAATGTGCTTCACCATATGTGCAGCACATAG
>URIJ01000069.1 GCA_900547835.1 uncultured Collinsella sp. | reverse complement strand
TCGGCCGCGGCATGCTGTTCCTTGACCTGATCCAGGAGGGTAACCTCGGTCTGATTCGCGCCGTCGAGAAGTTCGACTACCAGAAGGGGTTCAAGTTCTCCACGTACGCCACGTGGTGGATCCGTCAGGCCATTACGCGCGCTATCGCCGACCAGGCCCGTACCATCCGTATTCCCGTGCACATGGTCGAGACCATCAACAAGCTCGTCCGTGTGCAGCGCCAGCTCCTTCAGGACCTGGGTCGCGACCCGACCCCCGAGGAGATCGGTGCCGAGATGGACATGAGCGCCGACCGCGTCCGCGAGATCCAGAAGATCTCGCAGGAGCCCGTGTCGCTTGAGACCCCCATCGGCGAGGAAGAGGATTCCCAGCTGGGCGACTTTATCGAGGACTCCCAGGCTATCGTTCCGCCCGATGCCGCCAGCTTCTCCATGCTGCAGGAGCAGCTCACCCAGGTGCTCGATTCGCTTGCCGATCGTGAGCGCAAGGTTATCGAGCTGCGCTTTGGCCTTGTCGACGGACATCCCCGTACGCTCGAGGAGGTCGGCCGCGAGTTTGGCGTCACGCGCGAGCGCATCCGCCAGATCGAGTCCAAGACTCTGGCCAAGCTTCGCCACCCGAGCCGCTCGAGCAAGCTCAAGGACTATATCGAAAGCTAGTCAAGCAAGAGGCGCCCTCAAGCACATCCGCTTGAGGGCGCTTTCATGTAGTCGTTGGGGACGTTCTTGAATGACTGGTCGTTTAAGAACGTCCCCAATGACTAGGTCGGAAAATTTCTTAAAAAAGTTCTTGCCCTGAGCTGATTCGTCCGTATAATAAACTTCGTTGCTTGAGAGCACGCACCTATTCCTCGGTAGCTCAATGGTAGAGCACGCGGCTGTTAACCGCGCTGTTGTAGGTTCGAGTCCTACCCGGGGAGCCAGGTTGTAAAACCCGTCGCTTATGCGGCGGGTTTTTTCATGCCGCGACCACTTGACTCGAACGTTGCCATATCAACATTTCGTGTCGAGGATGTAATCCCGCGACCCACCACCTCAACATGGCGCGGTCGTTGTAGAATATTGCAATGATTGCTCCCACGACATGGTGCCGCGAGCACCAGATAAGGAGATTCTTGTGTCTGAGACCATTAACGGCAGCCTGAGCGTCTCGAACGACGTTATTGCCGATATTGCCGGTTATGCCGCGATGACGTGCTATGGCGTCGTCGGTATGGCCGAACAGCTCCAGGGCGCCGAGAGCGTGCGCCTGCTTGCCGGTCAGCGCCTCCGCAAGGGCGTGCTTGTCTCCGCCGACGAGAACGGCCTTACGGTCGATCTTCACGTCGTGCTCGAGAACGGCGTCAACATGAAGTCCGTCTGCCACAATCTTTCGAGCTCCGTTGCCTTCACCCTGCAGGAGATCGCCCAGATCGATCCCGCCAGCCTTAAGATCGGCATCCACATCGACGCGCTCAAGAGCCGTCTGAACTAGCATCCGAAAACGGAGATTCAAATACCCATGATTGCAAAGACCATTCGCACCTGTTTTCCGATCGCTGCGGCTGCCGTTTCCGACAAGGCCGAGGAGATCAACAAGCTCAACGTCTTCCCCGTACCCGACGGCGACACCGGCACCAACATGTCGCTCACGCTCGCCTCGGTGACCAAGGAGCTTTCCGCCCTTCCCGCCGATGCCGATATGGAGGCCATCGCCGGCGCCATCACCCACGGCTCCCTGATGGGTGCCCGCGGCAACTCCGGCGTCATCACCTCGCAGATCCTGCGCGGCGTGGCCGAGGGTCTCGTCTCTGCCGATGAGCCCATCACGTCTGCCAACATCGCCTTCGCCTTCCGTCGCGCCGTTAAGGTCGCCTTCCAGGCCGTCCGCAAGCCCATCGAGGGCACGATCCTCACGGTCCTGCGCGATGTCTCGACCAAGGCCGACGAGTGCGAAAAGAAGAAGTTCTCGGCCGAGGACGCGCTCGATGCCATCGTCGTCGAGGCCTACCAGTCCGTCGCTCGCACGCCCGACCTGCTGCCCGTTCTGAAGGAGAACGGCGTGGTCGACTCCGGCGCCTTTGGCTTTGCCATCTTCCTTGAGAACTTTGTTGCCGCCGCGCTTGGCCGCAGCACCGTTGTCGAGGATTTCTCCGCCACGTTTGATTCCGCCGGTTCTGCCCGCGACGCGGCTCTCGGTCGCGTTGAGATCGAGGCTAACGACGATTGGGAGGGCTCGGAGTTCCGCTACTGCAACGAGTTCCTGTTTAAGGCCGACGCCCCGTTTGACGAGGACGAGTGCCTTAAGTTCCTGGGTTCCATGGGCGACTGTGAGCTGCTCGTGGGCGCATATCCCGACTACAAGATCCACGTGCACTCCAACACCCCGAACCTGGTGCTCGAGCACATGCTGCAGCTTGGCCAGATCTACGAGGTCTTTATCCACAACATGGAGATGGAGGCCCACGACCGTACCGCCAAGATCCACGAGGACCAGGAGAAGGCCGCCGAGCCCGCGAAGGCCCTGGGCTTTGTCGCCGTTGCCGCCGGTTCCGGCGAGGCCGACATCCTCAAGTCCCTCGGCGTCGACGTGATCGTGTCCGGTGGCCAGACTATGAATCCCTCGACCGCCGACCTGCTGGGCGCGGTGGACCAGGTCAACGCGACCTCGGTCATCATTCTGCCCAACAACGGCAACATCCGCATGGCCGCCGAGGCCGCTGCCTCTGCCTGCACCGACAAGAAGGTCGCCGTCGTTCCCACCAAGACCGTCCCGCAGGCCTTCTCCGCGCTGTTCGCGGTCCTGCCCGATTCCGAGCTCGAGGATGCCGTCGCCGCTATGGTCGACGCCATCAGCGAGGTCCGCGATGGCGAGGTCACCCGCGCCGTGCGCGACTCCAGTGCCTCCGACGGTTCGCCAATTCACTCCGGTGACGTCATGGGCATCATTGCCGGCTCCATCGACGTGGTCGGCTCCGACGTGAAACAGGTCACGCTCGACTGCATCAACCGCATGCAGGAGGAAGAGGAGGGCGACGCGCTGACGATTCTGGCCGGCGAGGAGCTGTCCGATGAGGCCTTCCAGGAGATCGTCGACGCTATCGAGGAGGCTCAGCCCGACCTGGAGGTCGACGCCCATCGTGGCGAGCAGCCGCTCTATCCCGTGATCTTCTCGATCGAGTAGGCATCTGCCCATGTCCGAGCTGTGCTCCGTGCCGCGCGTCTCGGAGCGCTTTGCCCAGAGCAATGCGCTCGACGAGGATATCGCGCGACTCAAATATGTTTCGGGTAAACGTGAGGAGGCCCTTCGCCGTCTGGGAATTCGGACGGTGGGGGACCTCCTTCTCCATATCCCTCATCGATATCTCGACTTCACGCGCTCCTGGTCTATCGAGATGGCGCCCATCGGTACCGTGTGCACCATCATCGCCACGGTCGACCGTATCGTTCAAAAGAAGCCGCGTCCGCGCATGCAGGTGACCGAGGTCTCACTCGTTGACGAGACGGGCGTGCTGCAGGTCGCCTTTTTCCGCCAGCCCTGGATTGCCCAGCAGCTTAAGCAGGGCGACCGCCTGGCCGTGATGGGTAAGGTCGAGTTTGCCTACGGCTTTAAGCAGATGGCCTCGCCGCACTTTGAAAAGCTCGAGGACGGGCGTGCCGCAGGCACCATCCTGCCGGTCCATTACGTGAGTGATGGCGTGAGCCAGGCGTGGATGCGCCGCATCGTAAGCGGCGCGCTCGAGGTCGTCGGCAATCCGTTCGATCCGATTCCCGCGCCGCTGCGCGCAAAGCGGAAGCTCATGAGCAATGCCCGCGCGTTGCGTTCGATCCACTTTCCCTCGAGCATGGCTGAGCGCGATATCGCGCGCGCACGGCTTGCCTACGAGGAGTGCCTTTACCTGCAGCTGGCGCTGCGCCTGCGCAACGACGGCAGCCTGGTCGATGTGGTGCCCTACGCCCACGCCGCGGGCGAGCACCTGGCGGCGCTCAAGGAAGCCCTGCCGTTTTCGTTGAGCGACGAGCAGGAGGCCGCGTTCAAAGACATCCTGCACGACATGTGCGATGGCGGGCGCGTGATGAACCGCCTGCTGCTGGGCGACGTCGGTACCGGCAAGACCGCCGTTGCCGCCTGCGCGCTGGCTGTGGCTGCCGATAGCGGCACGCAGGCCTGCGTTATGGCGCCCACGGGCGTGCTGGCGCGCCAATATGCCGATAAGACCGGCCCTCTGCTCTCGCAGGCCGGCATGTCCTGGGCACTTCTGACGGGTGCCACGCCGGCCGCAGAGCACGAGCGCATCCATGCACAGCTGGAATCGGGCGAGCTTGACGTGCTCTTTGGCACCCACGCGGTTCTTTCGGATAACGTTGCGTTCAAGCATCTGTCGCTCGTGGTCATCGATGAACAGCACCGGTTTGGCGTCGGCCAACGCAACGCCCTGCGTGCGAAGGGCCCTGGTGCCGATCTGCTCGTTATGACGGCAACGCCCATCCCACGTACGCTGGCGCTTTCGGTCTACGGCGATCTGGACACGAGCATCATCCGCCATCGGCCCGTCCCTGGTGCTGGCGTGACGACACGCGTGCTTACCGAGTCGAGCCGCGACCTTGCCTATGGCGCCATCCGCGAGGCGCATGAAAAGGGTCAGCAGGCCTACGTGATTTGCCCGCTCGTGGAGCCGAGCGACTCGGCCGATGAGCTGGAGGACGTGCCCGGTATCGCCCGCGACGACGAGGGCCGCGTGACGGTCCCTGTGCCGCTGCACGATACGGCGACCGAGCTCGATCGCCTGCGTCTGGCGTTGCCGGGTCTTGCCATCGAGCGCCTTCACGGCCGCATGCCAGCGGGGGAGAAGGACCAGGTTATCGATGCCTTTAAGCGTGGCGAGATTGACGTGCTCGTCTCGACTACGGTGGTCGAGGTGGGCGTCGACGTGCCTAACGCCACCGTCATGGTCATCGAGAACGGCGAGCGCTTTGGATTGGCTGCCCTGCACCAGCTGCGCGGCCGCGTGGGCCGTGGCAGTGTGTCGGGCACGTGCCTGGTCATGACGCACTCCAAGGGCAACGGCGGCGCTTCGGCAGCACAAGATCGCCTGCAATCGCTCGAGAAGACCTCGGATGGCTTTACGCTCGCCCAGATGGACCTGCGTCTGCGCCACGAGGGCGAAATCCTGGGGTACCGCCAGCATGGCGGAGTGACCCTGCGCTTTGTCGACCTGGATGCCGACGAGGAGCTGATCGAGTGGGCCCATTTGGACGCGGTCGAGCTCTTGCGGTATGCTTGCAACCTTGACTCCGTGGCGACGCGCCCCCTGCGCGATGCGGTCGCCATGCGATATCGACACATTTTTAAGGAGGTCAGCGGAGGATGAGAATCATCGGCGGCGAATGGCGCGGTCGTAAGATCGAGGAGCCCCGTGGTCGCGATGTCA
The DNA here is from genome assembly GCA_900547835.1 of uncultured Collinsella sp. Lineage (GTDB taxonomy): Bacteria > Actinomycetota > Coriobacteriia > Coriobacteriales > Coriobacteriaceae > Collinsella. The sequence continues at coordinate 4,460 of URIJ01000069.1, read as the reverse complement.
CCCGCCCCACGACCGATCGCGTGCGCGAGGCATGCGCATCTATGGTCATGTCGGCATTTGACTTCGATCTGGATGAGGTCCGCGTGCTGGACGCCTTTGGCGGCTCCGGTGCCTTAGGGTTAGAGATGCTCTCACGTGGTGCCCGCTCACTCACGACGTTCGAGATCGATCGGAATGCCGCGCGGCTCATTACCAAGAATATCGAGTCGCTCTGCCGTGACCGTGCGCGTTGGCGCGTGGTAACGGGCGACATGCTGGCGAGCGCCTCGCGCGGTCGTGTGCCGGGCGGCCCCTTTGATCTGGTCCTGCTCGACCCGCCCTATGCTTTTGGTGCCGAGCCGGTCGAGGAACTGCTGCAGAATCTGGCCCAGCAGGGTCTGCTTGCGTCTGGCGCTTACGCCCTGTTTGAGCATGCCGCCGCCGATGCGGGCGCGCATCCGGCAGGCTTTGAGATTGTGCGCGAGAAGCACTACGGCATTACCTCGGTCGACCTGCTTCGTTGGGTCGGCGATGACGATGGTGAGGGCGATAGCGCCGGCACCGATGCTCACAACAACGATGCCACGACGGTTTAGGAGGACGCCCATGAATGACACCATCAACCGCGTGATCGTCCCGGGCACCTTCGATCCCATCACGTTTGGCCATATCGATGTGATCCGCCGCGCCCGCCGCATCTTTCCCAGTGTGATCGTCGCTGTTGCAGAGTCGCAGGGTAAAAACGGTGTGGGCACCACGTTTATGCTCGATGAGCGCGTGGCGCTGGCCCGCGAGGCGCTCGGTGATATCGACGGCGTCGAAGTCCTGCCCTTTACCGGCCTCTTGGTCGACTTCGCTCGTGAGCAGGGGGCGGGGGCCGTGGTCAAGGGCCTGCGCGCCATGACCGACTTTGAGTACGAGCTGCAGCAGGCAGACCTCAACTATCGCTTGGATAGCGAGCTGGAGTCCATCTTTGTCATGAGTGCGCCGCAGTACGGCTATATCTCGAGCTCGGTTGTTCGCCAGATCGCCTCGCTCGGCAGCGATGTATCGACGTTTGTCCCGCCCAACGTGGTTGAAGCGCTCAGACATCGCTTTTCGTGACGTTTTTTATTGCCTGGTGGCATGTGGTAAACTAGCACGATGATATGTTACCTATGAAAGGAGACCGGATGCCGGGCGAGAATTTTCCTGGCGATAGGATCGTCAGCTTGGTCGATGAGCTCGAAGGGCTGATCGAGGAAGCCAAGCCGCCTTTCGGCAAGAACGCTCAGTTCAAGGTCATCGACGCCGACGTGTTCTTCAACATCCTCGACGAGATCCGCATGAGCTATCCCGAGGAGTGGCAGAAGTCCCGCCGTATCCTTAAGGAGCGCGAGGAGCTTATGGCTTCCGCCGCCGCTCAGGCCGATTCCATCATCGCCGATGCTCAGCAGCAGGCCCTCACCATTGCCGGTGAGCAGGAGATCGTCCGCTTAGCCCAGCAGCAGGCCGACGACATCCGCGATCGTGCCCAGCAGTACGAGCGCGAGACGCGTTATGCTGCCGAGGACTACGCAGAGCAGGTCTTTACGCACCTGGAGGAGAACCTCAAGAGCCTGACCGGCACCGTTACCCGTTGCCGTCAGCAGCTCAACGAGGGTGCTGCCCAACAGAATGGTCAGTGGTAATGGCTGAGTTCCCGAGCGTTACCGTCGATCTTTCCGAGCAGCTCGAGTTTCCTGGAGATTCGTTTCCGCTGACCGGTAAGGTCGATGTCGCCACCTACACGGTGGGCGAGAAGGAGTACCAGCTACAGGACGGCATCGACTACGACGTTGTCTTTACCAATGCCGGTACCGGTGTCTTGCTCACGGGCATGGTCCGCGCGCACGCCACCGGCGAGTGCGACCGTTGCCTGGAGCCCGCTTCGTTTGATATCGCCGGCGAGATCGAGGAGTTCTACCTCTTTAACGAGCCCGAGGACCCCGAGGCCTACGAAGACGGCTACGAGTTGCTGGGCGAGGATCGCATTGTCGATCTGGGCGAGCCCATCAACGACGCGGTCGTTATGGACACGCCGTTCGTTGTCCTGTGCAAGCCCGATTGCCGCGGCCTTTGCCCCACCTGTGGCATCAATCTCAACGTCGAGCAATGCGATTGCGCCGCCCAGGCAGAGGCAGAATGGGCCGCTGCCACGGAAAATCCATTTGCAGCATTGAAGAATCTCAAGCTCGATGAGTAAAACTGTGGTAGTATCGCTACTTGCGCGTAATCGCCACACTGGATAGTTCATAAGGAAGGTCACTATGCCCGTACCTAAACAAAAGCAGGGTCGTATCCGCACTCACACCCGTCGTTCCGCCAACATGAAGATCTCGGCTGCGGCTCAGTCCACGTGCCCCCGTTGCGGCGCTGTTAAGCTCCCACACCACGTGTGCCCCAGCTGCGGTTTCTACAAGGACCGCGAGGTTATCGTTACCGAGTAACGGTATACTCTGGATGCGATGCCGTTCCAAATGGAACCACAATGGCCGGCTCAGTGAGTCGGCCATTTTTGTATAAGGAGCATGTATATGAGTAACGTTCGCGTTTGTGTAGACGTTGTGGGCGGAGACGAGAAACCTCAGGTTGTTCTCGATGGTATCGAGGCTGCGCTTGCCGCCGATCCCGATATCGAGGTCTTGGCAGCTGGCCCCGCTGAAATCGTCAATCCCTTTGCTGCTTCCCATGCACGTGTTGAGGCTCTTGAGGCACCCGACGTTATCGCCATGGATGACAATCCCATTCGCGCCGTGATGACCAAGCGTAAATCGTCGATCGTGCTTGCCTGCCGCGCCATCAAGAAGGGCAACGCGGACGCGTTCTTCTCCGCCGGCTCGACCGGTGCCATGACCGCTGCCGCCACCGCCTATGTGACGCCGTTTAGATATATGGCCGAAGGCAAGAAGCAGCCGGTGCGTCCCTGTCTGACCAATGCGCTGCCCAATCGCGCCGGCGGTCTGACGGTGCTGTGCGACATGGGTGCCAACCCCGATGTCGAGGTTGACGATATGGTGCGTTTTGCCCAGATGGGCAGCGCCTATGCCCGCGTCGTCCTGGGCATCGAGCATCCCCGCGTGGGCCTGCTTGGTAACGGTACCGAGGACGAAAAGGGCTCCAACTTTACCAAGGCCTGTTTCCCTGCCATGAAGGCCGCCGTTCCCGGCTTTGTTGGTAACTGCGAGGGCACCGACCTCACCTCAGGTAACTTCGATGTCATCGTTGCCGATGGCATGTCGGGCAATATTGCGCTCAAGGCCACTGAGGGCGCTGCCAAGTTTTTGCTGCAGGAGCTCAAGGGCGCCTTTATGGCCTCGCTCGGCACCAAGATCGCCGCGCTGCTCATTAAAAAGCAGATGCGCGAGATTAAGGCCAAGCTCTCTGGCGACGCCAAGGGCGGCGCGATTCTTCTGGGCCTGCGCGGCGTGGTCCTGATCGGCCATGGTGCCACCTCAGTCGAGGCTGTCAAAAACGGTACGCTCGCGGCGGCCGAAGCCGTGCGCGCCGGGCTGGTCGAGAATGTCGCCAACTCTATGGATGGTATCGTTTTATAAGAGCGAGTTAGAGCGCTGTTATGTGCTTCGCGGTGCACGCCGTGGGGTAGAATCAGAACCGTGTCTTGGTACCGCCCGGGCGGTACCATTCTTTTGGTATTCATGCACTATGAGAGGAAGCGCTATGGACCGCTCCGAAATCTTCGACAAGATCGCCGAGGTCGCTGCTGACGTTCTGGGCGTCGATGTTGCCGAAATTAGCGATGAGACCACCTTTGACGATCTCGATGCCAACTCGCTCGAGCGCCTGCAGCTGGTTACGGCTATCGAGGACGAGTTCAACCTCGAGATCGATGACGAGACTCTGCTCTCGCTCAACTCTGTCGCCGACGCCGTCGACGCGATCGAACACGCCAGGGAGGCCTAGGTCTTGGCTTTGTCTGAACGACTTACGCGTGCCCAGGAAATCCTGGGCCACGAGTTCAATAATAAGGTACTGCTGCGCGCGGCGCTTACGCATCCCTCGGCAGTCGAGGGCCAGCCGGTTTCTGCCAGCTATGAGCGCCTTGAGTTCTTGGGCGATTCCATTTTGGGCGCCGTCGTCGCCCGTTCGCTCTTTGAGTCCTATCCGGAGTTTGACGAGGGCAAGCTCACGCGCCTGAAGGTGTCGCTTGTCTCGGGCGCCACGCTGTCCGAGGTTTCTCACGAGTTGGGCATCGACGACATCATCATCTTTGGTGCCTCCGAGACCGGTACCGGTGCGCGCGGCCTGCATTCGGCGCTCGAGAACGTCTATGAGTCGCTCGTGGGCGCGCTGTATCTGGATGCTGGCTGGGATGCGGCGGCGGAGTTTATCCACCGTACGCTTAAGCCCCATTTGGCCTCTGAGCGTGCCGAGCATCCTGCGAACCCCAAGTCGTTCTTGTAGGAGTGCGTGCAGGCAGACGGCCATGAGCCTCCCGCGTA
>URIJ01000068.1 GCA_900547835.1 uncultured Collinsella sp. | reverse complement strand
TCGGTCGTGCCGACGGTGGTGACCGAGCGGCCCTTCTTGGCCGTAAAGGCCTGGACGCCCTGCGTGTTGGTGGTCGTCTTGGTCTTGAGCAGCGACGTGTTGAAGTTCATCAAACGGTAGTCGCTCGAGACCAGCGCGAGGTCGCGGTCTTCCTTGAGCACCTGGGCATACAGCAGCTTGCTGCCGCCGTAGATGGCGTTCTTCAGGCGCTTGCGGTTGGTCTTGGTGACGTATCCAGAAAGCGCGACGCGCACCACGCGGCCGTTCTCAAAGACAAACAGCACGTCGGCCTTGTAGTCCTCGGGGTCGATGACCCAGATGACGCTCTCGTCGGGTTCCATCTCAAGATCGGTCGGAAGGTACGAGCCCAGCTGGGCCGACTTGGTGTCCTCAAACGCCGCGACCTTGCACTTGTACACCTGGCTCTTGTTGGTAAAGACCAGCAGCTCGTGCGTGTTGGAGGACGGGAACTCGATAAAGGGCTTATCGCCGTCCTTGTACTTGAGCGTGGTCGCCTTCTTGAGCACGCGGTCCGTCATCTTCTTTAGGTAGCCATCGCGCGAGAGCATGATGGTGACCGGGTACTCCTCGACCTCGGGCTCCAAGCTTACCTCGATAACCTCATGGGGCTCGATCCTGCCCGTGCGACGCGGCATCACATATTTCTTGTTGACCGCGGCCAGCTCGTCGCTGATGACCTTCTTGATGTTCTCCTCGCTGGAGAGGATCTCCTCAAGCTCGGCAATCTCGCCCTCGAGCTTGGCGATGTCCTTGGTGCGGTTGAGGATGTACTCCTCGTTGATGTTGCGGAGCTTGAGCTCGGCAACAAACTCGGCCTGGGTCTCGTCGATGTCGAAACCCTTCATAAGGTTGGGCACGACCTCGGCTTCAAGCTTGGTGCCACGGATGATGGCGATGGCCTTGTCGATGTCGAGCAAGATTGCCTCGAGGCCGTGCAGCAGGTGCAGGCGCTCGGACTTTTTGCCCAGGTCAAAGTTAATGCGGCGACGCGTGGACTCAATACGCCATTTGACCCACTCGTGCAGAATCTGGCGCACGCCCATAACACGGGGATAGCCGTCGACGAGCACGTTGAAGTTGCACGAGAACGAATCCTGCAGCGTGGTCGAGCGATAGAGCTTGGCCATGAGCTTGTCGGGGTCGACGCCGCGCTTAAGGTCGATGGCGATGCGCAGGCCCGAAAGGTCGGTCTCGTCGCGGATATCGGCGATCTCCTTGACCTTGCCCTCCTTGGAGAGCTTGACGATGCGCTCGATGATGACATCGGTCTTGGTGGTGTAGGGGATCTCGTAGACCTCGATGATGCGCTCTTCGGGAATCCAGCGCCAGCGGGAGCGGATTTGGAAGCTGCCAAGGCCGGTCTCGATAATCTTTTCCATCTCCTCGCGGCGGTAGATGATCTCGCCGCCGGTGGAGAAATCGGGCATGGGCATGTACTCGAGCAGGTCGCAGTCGGGATCCTGCAGGTAATGCATGGTGGCGGTGCAGACCTCGTTGAGGTTAAAGCCGCAGATGTCAGACGCCATGGCGACGCCGATGCCCTTGTTGGCCGAGACGAGGATGTTGGGGAACGTGGTGGGCAGCAGGCGCGGCTCCTTCATGGCACCGTCGTAGCTGTCGACGAAGTCGACCGGGTCCTTGTCGATGTCTTTGAAGATCTCGGCGCTGATGGGGGAGAGCTTGGCCTCGGTATAACGCGAGGCGGCGTAGCTCAGGTCGCCCGAATAGTACTTGCCAAAGTTGCCCTTCGACTCCACGAAGGGGGCGAGCAGTGCCTCGTTGCCGGTGGCCAGACGCACCATCGTCTCGTAGATCGCGGCGTCGCCGTGCGGGTTGAGCTTCATGGTCTGGCCCACGATGTTGGCGCTCTTCTGGCGCTCGCCCTTGAGCAGACCCATCTTGTACATGGTGTAGAGCAGCTTGCGGTGCGAGGGCTTAAAGCCGTCGATCTCGGGGAACGCACGCGAGACGTTGACGCTCATGGCGTAGGGCATGTAGTTGACCTCGAGCGTCTGCGTGATCGGCTGGTCGGTGACCTCGGAGTGCAGGCCGATGACGTTCTCGGCGTTGACCTGCTTTTTCTTTGGCTGGTTCTTCGTCTTCTTCTTTGCCACGATTTCCTCTTGAACTTCTTGTGGGCCGTCGTTATCGGTTTGCTGCTACTGCAGGTCCAGCTGGTCCAGGTATTCCTTGCCGTGCTCGGAGATGTGGCGCTTGCGGCCCGCCTCGTCGTTGCCCAGCAACAGGTTGAACATGGTTTCCATCTTGGTGACGTCCTCGGGCTCCACCTTGATCAGGCGGCGCGTCTCGGGGTTCATGGTGGTGAGCCACATCATGTCCGGGTCGTTCTCGCCAAGACCCTTGGAGCGGTTGATGGAGCACTTCTGGTCGCCAATCTCCTTGAGGATGCCGTTCTTCTCGAGCTCGGTGTAGGCAAAGTAGGTCTTCTCTTTGCAGTTGATCTCGTAGAGCGGCGACTCGGCGATATACACGTAACCCTCGTCGATAAGTGTGGGCACCAGGCGGTAAAGCATGGTGAGCACGAGCGTGCGGATGTGGTAACCGTCGACGTCGGCGTCCGTACAGATGATGACCTTGTTCCAGTTGAGGTTGTCCAGGTCAAAGGCACCAAGGTTTTTGATGCGCTTGTCCTTGATCTCCACGCCGCAGCCCAGCACGCGCATGAGGTCCATGATGATGTCGGACTTAAAGATGCGTGGATAGTCCTCCTTTAGGCAGTTGAGGATTTTGCCACGGACGGGCATAACGCCCTGGAACTCGGCATCGCGCGAGGTGCGAATGGCGCCTGCTGCCGAGTCGCCCTCTACGATGTAGATCTCGCGGCGGCTCTTGTCCTTGGAGCGGCAGTCGATGAACTTCTGCACGCGGTTGGCCATGTCGGTCTTCTGCTGCAGGTTGGTCTTGATGCTCTGGCGCGTCTTCTCGGCGTTCTCGCGCGAGCGCTTGTTGATGAGCACCTGCTCCAGAATTTTGTTGGCGGCGTCCTTGTTCTCGATCAAGTAGGTTGAGAGGCGCTCCTTAAAGAAGGTCGTCATGGCCTGTTGGATAAAGCGGTTATTGATGGCCTTCTTGGTCTGGTTCTCGTAGGACGTCTGGGTGGAGAAGCAGTTGGTCACCAGCACCAGGCAGTCCTGGACGTCCTGCCACTTAATGCCGCTCTCGTTTTTGTTGTACTTGCCCTGTTGCTTGATGTAGGCATCGATGGCGCTGGTCAGAGCGCTGCGGGCAGCCTTCTCGGGCGAGCCGCCGTTCTCGAGCCACGATGAGTTATGGTAGTACTCCTGCATCATGAAAGTGCGCGAGAAGCACATGCAAGCAGTGATTTTTACGTTGTAGTCGGGCAGGTCCTCGCGATCGCGACCGCGACGGTCGGCCTCGATAAAGAAGGGCTCGGTGAGGTAGTCGGTACCGACCTTCTCGAGCACGTAGTCCTCAATGCCCTTGGGATAGCAAAAATCCTCTTCGGAAAACTCGCCATCGTCGCCCTCAATGCGCAGGCGGAAGGTCACGTTGGCGTTGACCACGGCCTGGCGGCGCATGGTCTCGCGATACCACTCGTGGGGGATGCTGATGGAGGTAAAGACCTCAAGATCGGGACGCCACTTGATAGTGGTGCCGGTGCGGTTCTCGTCGCTGGGCTCAATTTCGAGTGCCTTCTTCTTGGCGCCGACAACCTTGCCCTTCTTAAAGTGTAAGGAGTACTTGTTGCCGTCACGCCAGACGGTGACGTCCATGTACTCGGAAGCGTACTGAGTCGCGCAGGAGCCCAGACCGTTGGTGCCGAGCGAGAAGTCGTAGTCGCCGCCCTGGTTGTTGTTATACTTGCCGCCGGCATAGAGCTCACAGAAGACGAGCTCCCAGTTAAAGCGCTTCTCGGAAGGGTTCCAGTCGAGCGGGCAGCCACGGCCATTGTCCTCTACCTGGATAGAGCCATCGCGAAAGGCGGTAAGGGTGATGAGCTTGCCGTAGCCCTGGCGCGCCTCGTCAACGGCGTTGGACAGGATCTCGAAGGCGGCATGCGCGCAGCCATCGAGTCCGTCCGAGCCAAAGATGACGGCGGGGCGCAGGCGTACGCGCTCCTCGTCCTTGAGCTGACGAATACTGTCGTTACCATAGTTTGCGGTGTTTTTTGCCATGCTCGCTCTCTCGATGCTCCTTTGCTGCGTTGTAGTCATATAGATAGTCAAGGTAGCATAGCCCAGGCCTCGGACGATTCCAACTAACACGAATTCCATCGAACGCGCGTTCGGAGTCGGTGACCTTTAGCTTCTGCGGTCATTCCCTGCGCGGCGTGGTGCTCGTGTTAAAACCGTGGCTTATCGGCTGGTAGAATTGCCGCATCAAGACTGCATGTTGTTTGAGGGGGCGCAATGACTGAGAAAGAGAAGATGGAGCGCGGGGAGTGGCATGATGCCAACTTTGACGAGGAGCTCCTGGCGCAACGCGCAAAGGCGGAGGCGCTCTGCTATGACTTTAATATGGCAAAACCCGGAAGCGACGCGCAGCTTGACGCTTTGAAATCCTTGCTCGATACCGATCTTCCGCAAGGGCTGACGGTCCTTTCGCCTGCCTACTTTGACTACGGGGACAAGACAACCTTTGGCGACGGCTGCTTTGTGAACCATGGCTGCTACTTTATGGACGGTGGTTCTATTACCTTTGGTGACAACGTGTTTATTGGGCCGTTTTGCGGCTTCTACACCGCTTCGCATCCCCTTGGAGCAAAAGAGCGCAACTTGGGTCTCGAGAGGGCTCTGCCCATTGTTGTTGGCGATAACTGCTGGTTTGGCGCGAACGTATCCGTGTTGCAGGGGGTTACCATCGGCAGCGGTTGCGTAATTGCCGCGGGCAGCGTCGTGACGGAAGACCTTCCGGACAACGTGGTGGCGGCAGGCGTTCCCGCGGTCGTCAAGAAGATCATCGAACAATAACGGAGCTATTAAACGATGGGGCACGCATGGTTCCGGCAAATCCGGTTATTGGCGTGCGCGTTGGCCATGCCGTGGGCAGCGCTTATGAGTAGCCATGTGCGAGGGCCCCGAAAGCCTCGTTGGCGTTGGTCATCTTTGAGATCTCGGCGCTGAGATAGGATGGCACTTCGCTTTCTAGGCGGGCGTTTGAGTATCTTCTTGATGCGGGCGAGTTCACGCTCCCTGCCGAAATCCCACTTACTCGGTTCCTTCCGACTCGGTTCTGCCCGAGTAAGGTTGAATAGCGAATCGAAATTGTTATGTCCGCACGGCGATGACGAACATGATTTTCATAATGACAGATATAGTTGACATCTTCTGATGAATGCAATATATTTCTGTCATGTTGCAACGGATATCTGTCCATTACTACGAAAGGAACTCCATGCCGGGCAAAAAGAACCTACGCATGAAGGCGGCACGCGCGGCGGCTGGCCTTTCGCAAGCTGACTTAGCCCAAGCCGTGGGCGTTACGCGCCAAACCATCGGCCTTATCGAGGCGGGCGGCTACAACCCCACGCTCAATTTGTGCGTGGCAATCTGTAAGGCGCTGCGCGTTACGTTGAACGACTTGTTTTGGGAAGACGAAACCGACGCCGACCCTAATGCTCTTTAGGAGTTCACTATGAAATATGAAGATCTGAAAATCGTGCAAAAGTGGCGTGAATATGCCGGCCCAAAGGATGAACGCCTGGAGGCTGAGAACGCGAAGATCTACAAGATTGGCTTCGTGCTGCTTTCGTTTGGCATGTTGATGATCTTTTTCTACCAGTTTATAGCTCGACAGGTTGCGTGGGTTCACAGCGACGCCAGTGAAATGCCGCATGGCTTTGCAACGCCGTTCGAGGCAGCCATGTATTTGTGGCTCGTTCTCGTGATGTTGATTTGCGCAGGACTGCAAACGCGGAAGGGCTATGTCGATACCAATCGTTTTGGGCAAACCGAGCATCTTCCTGTTGGATATTTCCTGCTTGTCAGCGGTCTTAGCGGCGCCGCGTTCGCGCTTGTTATTGCCGCAATGCGCTGTATCGCTGAGGCGCAGATCGTACCGCTCGAAAGCGTCTTTTGGTTGGCGAACCTGGTCACGGGCGTGTTCTGCGGTGCGACGATTTTCGCGGCCACGTTTGCTGTCCTGTGCGCAACGTTTTTCACGGCGAAAAGACGCCGTGCCAAGCTCGAGGCAGAACTCAACTCCTCTGACGACATCTAATGCGTAATGGGCTGGCTCTGGGTATCCAGAACCAGCCCATTTTGATGTTCGATGAGCCGAGTCGGCGTCTCTCGTAAAAGCAACTAGGAGCTAGCGAGGCTTATCCGAATTGACCTCATTGGCGGTGTCGGTTTCGAGCGCCGTGCGGCGGGCGCTGTAGGCGACAAGGCCGGCACCAACTGCGGCGAGCGCTGCTGCGGCTGCGGTTAGGGGGACGTTGCTGTCGCCCGTGCCCGCAAGCGCGCCCGCTTTTCCGGAGCGCTTGTTAGTGCCGTGGTCCTTGCCACTGCCGGAGCTGCTTCCGCCGGAGCCGCCGCCCCCGTCAGTACCGCTGCCACTTGAGCCACCATCGCCGTCCGCCGTCATCGGGGCGTCGTGAAGCCCTGTGGCGTCCGCGCTGTCGCATACGCCGACCTGAACTTCTGAGCGTTCGCATGCCGCGTCGGGCACGTGGAGCTCGTGCAGTACAGCACCCAGCGCCGAGTTCGCGCCCGGTCGAATTTCTTCGAGCGTTACGGGATCGAGCGCCACCAGATTACGCGCCTTCGCATACAGCGTTACGCGTTTGCCCACTTCGTCGCTCCAACTCTCGGGGATGGCGAAGCTCATACGGAACTGTGCCGTGCAACCCGGTGCCAGCACGGCGTTGCCGTTGTCGGCTACCAGCGGGTGCGTTGCAAAACGTGCGCCCAGCGTCTCGAGCGCGTACTTTACGTGTGCCATATCGTTGGCCGAAGCGTCCTCGGCAAGCTCTGGATCGTAGATCGAAGCCATGCGTGCGTTCACTCCGAATCCGATGGATGCGCTGGAGAACGGCTGGCTGGAGCCCTCTCGGTACAGATTGATCGTGCCGGCGGTCAGTAAGGTGTTGCCGTCGTTTCGCACCGTGACCATGAAGGATTCGCCTGCTGCTCCGGGCACCACCGCGCCCGAGGTAGCGACCGCGCCCGTCGGAGTGGCACACGCCACCAAGGGCACTTCGATGTCGTGCAGCTCTGCCTCGCTCTTCTCCGCGCTCACAATGTGCGTGGCGAGCGCGGAGAGCATGCCTCCCGACGTCAAAAATGTCGTTATCTGATCGACGGGATGGTCCAGCTCGCACATCACAAACGGCTCCGTGAACAGATCGCCCGCCAAGGTGCTGGCGAAGATGCGGAAGTGCTTGCCCATCACTGCAACCGGGTTGCCTTCTTCGTCGTAGGTTTGTCCCACCTTGCCATCGGTGTTCTCTACATAGAGCACGCACCTGCCGTTGTTGCTTACGCTAAACGATGCCGGGCCACAGCCTGCGGCACCCACGGGCTGCGTTGCAAATACCGATGCGCCTCGCGTCCACGTAACATGCTGCAGCTGCTCGTTGACAGTTGCCAAAAAGCCCGTGTGCTGCGGCCACGGCACCGCGTGGGGTACTGTGGCATCTGGCGACATAACGCCCCAGCCCGCGATGGACTGGCCGATCACGGCGTACGATGCGCAGCCGCAACCGTCTGCGGTCTCGTATGCAACGGGCACCACCATTTTGCCGTTGATATTCTCGGGCGCGCCGAGCTCGATACTCGACGGTGCTTGCGGAAAGCGGAGAACTTGGCGGAACGTCAGGCTGTCGCCCGAAACGTCCGACCACAGGGTAAAGCACTCCAGCGCAACCTCAGCCTCGCTGCCGAGCGCCTTTTCTGCGGTGGTTCCGCGGCGGTGGAGGTAAGCGCCCGACAGGCGCCCGTCGACCAGCGTCTTGCCCACCGTGATGCGTGGGCACTGCAGGCAATGGTAGCCATCCTCCTGAAGGCGGCCGCGCGAGATGCTGCGCCACGACGTGTGTGATATCACGCGGGCTCCGTCGTTGCTTATGCGCAGGCGCACAACGGACAGTATGCCGGATGTGCTCGCCGTATCGAAATGGGTGTTGTCGCCGGCGGGGCGCTCGCCCGAGACCAGCAGCACGTAGGCGTCTTGGTTTCCCCTCCCGTCTGTATATTCCACCACGTCGAAGTCGTAATCGAATATGCCGCTGCGCTCCACGTCGCCCTCGCCAAACCCAAGGGGGAAGTCCACGGGCGTGGGAGCGGACCACGTGCCGTTTGCCTTTGTGTGCACCACTAGGCGCGAGCGGCCATTGTCGCCGTAGCGCACCGAGGCGATACGGAACAGACATTCTACGCCGGCAATCATTGCCAGCTTCATGTGGGCTTCGCTGAGCACGCCAGCAAACAGCACGTTGTCGCTCGAGGGCTTGATGCCGCCACGCTCGTCCTCCGATACACCAGCAGAATTGGCGTTGGGGTCCGCAGCGGCGTCCTTCGCCTGCCCGATATAGGTGTACTTATACATCGACGCGGCGTTTTCGCCGTTCTCTATCAGTGCGTGGACGAAATGCTCGATCTGCCCCGTGTCGTCGCTTTCTGCATCCGCCTCGAGTTCAATGCGCGTGACCGCTTGCTCCCAATCGCGTGCGACAGGCGCGGCGTTTACGACAGCGGCCTTAACCTCGGCGCGTGCGAGCAGCTCGGCGTTGGTGACGATGGTGGCCGATGCGATAAATTGCGGCACGCCGCCCGCCTCGATGTTGCTGGGCGTGCCGAAGCGGGCATCCAACGTGTAAGGCGTATCTCCACCCAATGCGAGCTCAGAGCGCTGGAGCACATACTGGTTGCCATTGTTCACCGACATATTCCACGAATCGAGGAGTGTGGGCCACGACCCCGACCAAGCCTTGGTGGTCCACTTGAACATTACGAACTGGAGTATCACATCGACATCGACGTCTGCACCTACGCGCAGTCGCGGAAGCTGGTGTCCATCTGCCTTCTCGTACCCAATGAACAGCGTGAGGGATGCGGCGCCGCGCACGGCAGACGAAGCGACGCCTGCAACGCCGGCGCCAAAGGTGACGGCAAGCCCGATCTGGATGGTGAATGAGCCCGAGGTGTTTGAGAAGTCGAGCGAAATGTTTTTAAAAAACGCCGCGCCGCTGCCGTGCGTGTGGGCACCCACGGCGAGCGCCAGCTTCGCCAGCACCCAGGGGTTGACGTTTAGGAAAAACGGCACCGGTCCTAGGGTAAACTGCTCGGTCCAATTGAGGTCGGTTCTTACTTGAAAGAGCGCCTTAATATTGCCGTATGCGGGGTCGTTGTTGTTGCCCCAGGTTTTGCCCACCCAATCGTAGGCGAGCGAGCCGTACAGCTGTGTGGCGATATCCATCGTGAACAGCAGCGTGCAATGGTGGCGAAGGAGCTTAGTGTTTCTCGGATCGGTTCCCGAACCGGCACTCATACTCTTGTACTGATTCCACTTCCCCTCCATCTCGTCGAGGTAGCGGTTTGCTTGCTTGGCGCCCGACTCGCGCGGTGACTTCTTCCAGTATTCCGGATCAGGGTTGCCCGAATCGTTCATGTAGCTGGCTGGTTTGTATCCTCCGCCAAACAGCACGTACCCGGCAAACGAGAAATCGAACAAAATGGGGAACGAGGGCATCCAGCAGGTGAACTTATTGCCGCCGATGCCGGGAAACACCGCCGGGAAATCAAACGGAGTGATCTCTTGGTCCATGGTAGTGGGGACGATAGTGGTCGATCCGGATTCCGCCTTTGCCGCCGGCGCGGTAACAACGGCCATAGGGGATGAGAGCGTGTAGGTTTTGCCCTGGTAGTCGAGGACAAAGCGCAGCTTGCACCCTTCTTCCAGAAGGCCCGAAGCTGCATCGAGGAACGTGTCTTCAAGCGTGAACGTTGCCAGATTATCCGCACCCGATGCGCTGGCCTTGACTTGGCCAATCTGCGTGAAGGTTTCGGGTGAGCTGCCCGCGGCAGGCGCCACTTTGTTGATGCG
>URIJ01000067.1 GCA_900547835.1 uncultured Collinsella sp. | reverse complement strand
CCATGCCCAGAATGGAAATGACAATGCCGCCCACCAGCGCGAGCGTCATGGCCGTATGGACCGATCGGCTCAAGCGCTCGTCATCGTGCTGACCAAAAAACTGGCCGGTAATAACGGCACATCCAGCACCAACACCGACGCAAAAGCCAATGCAGAGCTCCGTAAGCACCATCGTGGCCTGAATGCCACCCAGCGCGAGCTTGCCGCCAAACTGACCGACAATATAGGTACCGATAAGCGTGTATGCCTGCTGAAAGAACGAACTAAAGAAGATGGGGACGCACAGCGACAGCAGTTGCTGCCAAATAACGCCATGCGTTACATCGATAGCCGTAGATTTCTTAGCCACACGCCCTCCCCACTAGCGTACGTCATACAACAAAACGGCATTTTATGACCAAAGCCAATACCAGCTTAGCACCGACCGGCGTAGGCCGAAACGCCCCGAACCAGAGTCCGGTGCGAACTATCTGCCTAGTGATACAGCCCCGTCTGGTAGTGGTACTCGTTGCTCACATGCGGGCACAGCTGCCAAAAGGCAACAGCACTTGCCGCGGCCACGTTGAGCGAATCGACCCCATGCGCCATCGGAATACGCACGGCGCGGTCGCAGCCTGCAATGGTCTTGGCGCCCAAGCCGGCACCCTCGGTACCCATAAAGATTGCCAAGCGGTCAATCTCCTGCAGCACGGGATCGTCCAGCGATACGGAATCGTCCGTCAACGCCATAGCGGCACACGAAAAACCGGCATCGTGCAGTACCGCCAGGCCATCATGCGGCCACACACGAGCCTCGCTGCCAATGCGCGTCCACGGCACCTGAAACACGGTGCCCATGCTCACGCGGGCCGAGCGACGGTACAGCGGGTCGCAGCACGTCGGGCTGACCAAAATACCGTCAACGTTCAATGCGGCAGCCGAGCGGAAAATCGCGCCAACATTGGTGTGATCGACAATACCCTCAAGCACGCACACGCGCACCGGACGATCCCCCGCCGCCTCGACGACGCCGCCCAAGAACTCATCAACCGGAATCTGACGCGGGCGACGGAACGCCGCCAGCGCGCCGCGCGTCACGTTAAAGCCCGTCAACTGCTCCATGAGCTCCATGGAGGCCACGAACACGGGAACCGGACCCGCTCCCTCGCGCACAACCAGGCGCTCAAACAGCGGCATCATCTGGTCGAGCCAGCGTTCGCCCAAAAGAAAGCTCACCGGCTCGTATCCGGCACGCACCGCGCGCTCAATAACCTTGGCACTCTCGGCGATAAAGATGCCCTTTTGCGGCTCTAGCACGCAGCGCAGCTCACGCTCGGTCAGTCGCACGTAGGCATCGAGCCGCTCGTCCTCGAGCGAATCAATTCGCAGCACCTCAACGGCATCAGTCATAGCAGCCAGCCCGCACCCTTCTTACAGCAGCATCTATATCAAACGAGGCGACGCCAAGCGCCGCCCCTCAATCATTCCAACCCGATAATACCGTGGGCAAATAGGAGATTTACGCCTCAACGCGACGATACGTCACGAACTCATAATCGAGGCCTTCGTCACCCTCGCCCGCGGCAATCGTGGCAACCCCTTCGCGCCGCGCAACTTCCCACGCGGGATCGGCGTCCAAGTCGGGAAAGTACGTGTCCACGGGATGGACGCAGTGGTTATGCGTGACCTCGGCCTCCACGCAGTACGGCAAAAACTGCCGATAGACATCGCCGCCGCCGATCACCCAGGCAACGGGCTCATCGGCAACCGCGGCGAGCGCCTCGCCGATACTATGCACCACGTCGACACCTTCGGGCGAAAAATCCTCGTCGCGCGTGAGCACGATATTGCGACGATTCTTGAGCGGCCGTGCGCCGGGAAAACTCAGCAGGGTCTTGCGCCCCATAATGACCGGGCAACCCTTGGTGCATGCCACAAAATGACGCATGTCGGCACGGTTGGACACGACCATGTCGCCCTCGCACCCAATACCCCAGTCATCGCACACGGCGACAATGGCAGAAAGCTTACACGTCATGCGCGTCACCTACACCGCAATGGGAATGTTCTTAACCTGCGGACCGTGCTCGTAGCCCTCCACGATCAGGTCGTCGGTCGTAAACGCGTAGAAATCATGCACATCGGGGTTAAGCGTTACCTTGGGAGCCGCAAACTGCGGACGTTCGATAAGCTCGCGGACGATATCGACATGACGGTCGTAAATGTGGGCATCGGCAATCACATGCAGCAGCTCACCGGGGATCATATCGACCGACTGCGCGACCATCATCAGCAAGATGGCGTACTGACAAACGTTCCAGTTGTTCGCGGCCAAAATGTCCTGGCTGCGCTGGTTGAGAATCATGTTGAGCGTCGGTTTATCATCCTGCGGGCGCTGCGTCACGTTATACGTCACGCTGTAGGCGCACGGATACAGGTGCATCTCGGACAGATCGCTAAACACATAGGTGTTCGTCATAATGCGGCGGCTGTACGGCGTGTGCTTAAGGTCGTACAGCACGCGGTCCATCTGGTCAAAGTCGCCCTCGGCATAATGGCTCTTCTGCCCAATCTGATACCCGTAGGCCTTGCCGATGGAGCCGGTCTCGTCAGCCCACTCATCCCAAATGTGACTATTGAGGTCATGCACGTTATTGGACTTCTTTTGATAGATCCACAGGATCTCGTCCATGGCGGACTTGAGCGCCGTACGACGCAGCGTAAGTGCGGGGAACTCCTCGCGCAGGTCGTAGCGTGCCGTGACGCCAAAGTTTTTAATGGTATAGGCAGGGGTGCCATCCTCCCACACTGGGCGGACCTTTTGGCCCTCGGTGGTGGTGCCATGGTCCAGAATATCGCGGCACATGGCTACAAACTGTTGATCAGCCTTGCTCATTGACCCTCCTGTCAGTCGCCTATAAGCGAGATTCATTGTAGCCCAGGCGCACCCGGCCCCACAGCCCAAACATAAGCCCTCATTTTCTGACATATGCCAGAAATTCCTTGTGCAAATCCGCACGTTCGCTATTCTATTGTTGACATATGTCAGATTTGGAGAGTGTATGGCTGGAAGACGCGAAAAACTGCGCCGCGTTGGGATCATCCCCGAATATCGCGGTTTTACCCCCGATGGCCTGGCGAGCGGCGATGCCATCGATATGACAGTCGACGAGCTCGAAGTGCTGCGCCTGTGCGATTTGGAAGGCCTTAACCAAGAGGCAGTCGCCCAGCACATGGGCATTGCCCGCACCACGGTGGCGGCAATCTGCAGCCGCGCGCATCGCAAGGTGGCAAACGCGCTGGTCAATGGACGGGCGATCGTCATCGAAGGCGGCAACATCGCGTACTCCCCAATCACCACGACGACGGCCGCATGGCCAGCAAAGGAGGTCGGCACCATGAGGGTGGCAACAACGTACGACAACGGCAACATCTTTATGCACTTTGGCCGCAGCGAGCAGTTCAAGATCTACGACATCCAGGATGGCAAGGTGCTCAACGAGCAGGTCGTAGGCACCGGTGGCACCGGCCACGGCGCCTTGGCGGGCCTGCTTGCCAACGGTGGCGTTGACACGCTCATTTGCGGCGGTATCGGCGGCGGCGCTATCAACGCGCTTGCCCAAGCCGGCATCACGGTCTATGCGGGCGCCCAGGGCAGCTGCGATGCCTGCGTCGAGGCCCTCATTGCCGGCACGCTCGCACAGAACGGCGAGGCCACCTGCGACTGCCATGGACATGACCACGAGCACACCCATGAGCATGGCGAGTCCTGCGGCTGTCACGGCCATCACGACCACGACGGACATGAGGGCTGCGGCTGCCACTAGCGGCACATACCCCGGCGCCAGCACGCTTCCGCGCGTGCGACAACCTGCGAACGAACGGCGAAGGCCGCCTGGAGTACCATCCAGGCGGCCTTCGCCATACTCGACTCAACCAGCCGTTACTTCTTATTACGCATCTGCGCTTCCATCTGGCGCAGCAGGTCCATATCGGACTTGGGGCCGCCCATTCCCAGGCCGCCCATGCCGCCCAGACCCATGGCATCCAGACCGGGAATATTGGGCATGCGCATCTTTTTGCCCTTCTTACCCTTCTTGCCCTTCTTGCCGCCGGCCTGCGCCTGATTGGCCATCGTGCGCATGCGGCCCATCATCTTATTCATCTCGCCCCACTGCTTCATAAGGCTGTTGACCTCGGTGGGAGTCACGCCGGCGCCCTTGGCGATGCGGGCACGGCGCTGGCCGTTGATGATGGAGGGGCGAAGGCGCTCCTCCTTGGTCATCGACATGATAATGGCCTCGTTCTTATCGAAGATGCCCTCGTCCAGGTTGCCGCCCATCTGGTTGAGCGCACGCTGGCCACCGGGGAGCATGCCCAGGATGCCCTTCATACCGCCCATCTTCTTGACGGCCTTCATCTGGTCGAGCATGTCGTTCATGGTGAAGCCCTCGCGCAGCATGCGCTCGGCAGCCTCGAGCTGCTCGGCATCGGCGGCCTCCTGGGCCTTCTCGATGATGCCGACGACGTCGCCCATGCCCAAGATTCGCTTGGCCATACGATCGGGATAGAACGGCTCCAGCGAATCGGGTTTCTCGCCCATGCTCACGAACTTGATAGGCTTGCCGGTCACCTGGCGCACGGAAAGCGCGCCGCCGCCACGGGCGTCGCCGTCGAGCTTGGAGATGATCACGCCGTCAAAGTCGGTGCGCTCAGCGAAGGTCGAGACGACGTTGACGATATCCTGGCCGGTCATGGCATCGACGACCATCAGCACCTGATCGGGCTTGACGGCCTTCTTGATGTCCACGGCTTCCTGCATCATCTGTTCGTCGATCTGCAGACGACCGGCGGTATCGACGATGACCACGTCGCGCAGGTGGTCGACGGCCTCCTGAATGGCGCCCTTGGCGATGTCGACCGGGTGCGCACCGTCGCCGCGGAAGACCGGTACGCCGATCTCTCCGCCAAGCGTGGCCAGCTGGTCGGCAGCGGCGGGACGGTAGACGTCGCACGCGGCGAGCAGCGGCGAGCGGCCCTGCTTCTTGAGCAGGTAGGCCAACTTTACGGCCGCCGTAGTCTTGCCGGAGCCCTGCAGGCCCACGAGCATGATGACATTGGGAATGCGGTTGCTAAAGACAAGCTTGCTCTCGGTGGAGCCGAGCATCTCGGTAAGCTCGTCGAGCACGATCTTGACGACGTTTTGCGCCGGCGACAGTGACTCCATGACCTCGGCGGTCATGCAGCGCTCCTTGGTCTTGGCGACAAACTCCTTGACGACCTTGAAGTTGACGTCGGCCTCGAGCAGCGCCATACGGATATCGCGCATGGCCGAGGTGATATCGGCCTCGGTCAGCTTGCCCTTGCCGCGCAGGCGGTCAAATGTGTCGTTGAGGCGATCGCTCAGAGAATCAAACACTAGTCACTCCTTAATTGGACTCGCCCACCAGGGCGCGGCAGAAATCTTTGGCATTGAACTCCTGCAGGTCATCGACCTGCTCGCCCACGCCGATGCGCAGGATGGGAAGCTTGAGCTTCTCGGCCACGGCCATGGCGATACCGCCCTTTGCCGTGCCGTCGAGCTTTGTCATGATAATACCGTCCAGGCCAAGCGCCTCGTTAAACTCGAGCGCCTGGTTGAGGCCGTTTTGGCCCGTTGCGGCATCGATCACGAGCACGACATAGACGGGCATGGGGCCGGCGGCCATATTGGCGGCGCGCTTGCGGGTCACATTGACCACCTTGGCAAGCTCGCGCATGAGCTCGGGGCTCGTGTGCAGACGACCGGCGGTATCGATGAGCACCAGGTCGCTGCCGCGCTTGTCGGCCTCGTCGAGCACGTCGTAGCAAACACTTGCCGGGTCGGAGCCGCGGTCGCGCTTGATGACGGGGACGCCAGCGCGCTGACCCCACACATCGAGCTGCTCGATAGCTGCAGCGCGGAAGGTATCGGCCGAACCGATCACGACGTTCTTGCCGCGGGCGGCCATGGCGCTCGCGATCTTACCGACCGTCGTGGTCTTGCCGGCACCGTTAATGCCTACAAACAGCACGCAGCTCGGCGTGTCGGAGAACGGATCGCGCTCGATGGGTACAAAGTGCTGCTCAAGCTGCTCGGCCAGGGCACGGCGAAGCTGCGGAGCGGTCTTGAGGTTCTTCTTGGCCGCGGCATCGCGCAGGTCATCGGAGACCTGAATGGCGATCTCGGCGCCCATGTCACCCATGACGAGGGTGTCCTCCAGGTCCTCCCAAAAATCCTCGTCGACCTCACCGCCAAAGTAGAAGACCTCGTTGAGGGCCTCGCGGCTTCGCTCAAGTCCGCGCGAGAGAGCATCGAAGAATCCCATTATGCATTCACGACCTTTCCGGTTTCGCGATCGAGTTTTTGCGAGACGACGCGACTGACGCCGTCGGCTTGCATCGAGACGCCATAGAGGACGTCAGCGTCCTCCATAGTACGGCGCTGATGCGAAATGACCAAGAGCTGCGTATCGGAACGCAGCACATCGAGGGCGCCGATGAGCTTGGACAGGTTGGCGTCGTCAAGCGCCGCCTCGACCTCGTCCAGCACATAGAACGGCACCGTGCGCGTACGATACACGGCAAAGAGCAAGGCGAGCGCCGTCAGACTCTTCTCGCCGCCCGACATGAGCATCATCTTGGTGATGCGCTTGCCGCGCGGCTGCGCCACGACCTCGATACCCGTCTCGGCAGGATGCTCGGGATCGGTCATCTCCAGATGAGCCTGGCCGCCCGGGAAGAGCATAGCGAAGATCTCGCGGAAGTTCGCGTCGACCTTCTCAAACGTCACCAGGAACGCCTTGCGCATCTTGCGATCAATGGCCACCGTGATCTTGGTGAGCGCCTTGCGCGCGCTCTCCAGATCGGCCAGCTGCTCCTCGATGTAGTCGGCGCGGCGCTTGAGCTGCTCGTACTCCTCCATGGCAACTTGGTTCACAGGCCCCAAGTTGTTGATCTGGCGCACAAGCTGGTTGAGCTCGCGCTCGGCGGCATCGCGGTCGGTGGGCGCCGGAAGCATGAGCGCTTCCTCGAGTACCGTGGTGCCATCGGCGGTAATGGCCTTGATGGCAGCCTCGACCTGCACCTCGAGCTTGCCACGCGCGACCTTGAACTCGTTTTGCGTGGCGGAGGCGGTATCGACTCGCTCCTTAGCGCGGGCAACCTCTGCCTTGGCATCCTCGATGGTCTTCTTGAGCGAAGCGGAGTCCGCCTCCTCCAGAGAGGCCTGGTCACGCAGGCGCGCTGCCCAATCCGACGCGCGTTCCAACAGGGCAGAATAGCGTTCGTGCATGGGATCGACGCGCAGGCGCAGCAGCTCGAGCGAGCGCGAGGCCTGGCGTGTTCCGCGGATACGACGGTCGATGCCCTCAAGACGATGCTCAAGGTCGGGCACGCGGCCCTTCAGCGAACGCAGGCGTTCGCTCGTCTGGGCTAGGCGAACCTTGGCGTCGGCGAGCTTGCCGGCAGCCTCGGAATCGTCACGGCGAACGCGGTCGAGTTCGTCGTTGGCCTCGGCAATCTGCAAGCCCAGATCGCTTGCCTGCGCGCGGGCCTCGTCACGCGAACGGGTGAGCTCGTCAACGCGCGGGCGCGCAGCGCGAACGGCTTCGGAGGCCTGCTCGCGGCGCTTGGAGATGCGCACGCGCTCGACCTCGGCATTGTTGGCGCTTTGCTCCAAGCGGCCGATCTCGGAAAGCAGCGAGCGGCGCTCGCCCTCAAGACGGGCGATCTCACCGGCGGCATCGCCCTCGGCGGCACGGGCCTCCTCGACGGCAGCGTTGGCCTCAACGACCTGATCCGACACATGCTCAAACACAGCGGCCAAATCGGGCTCAAGCCCCTCCAGCTCGCGAATGCGACGCTTACGCTCCAGAGCACCCGACGCCTCGCCGGCATCGAGGCCCACACGCACCAGGCCGCCGCAGGCGACGCGGGCGCCATCGGGGGTCACGTAAGTCACGCCGTCAACGACCGGCGCCGACAGCGCGGCAGAAAGATCGTCCACGACGTAATAGCCGCCGAGCAGCGCCTCGACGACGGGTCCGTAGCCTGCGCGCACGGACAGACGATCAACCAGGCGGGTACCGGCAGCGCCCTCAGCGGCGGTAGAGCCGCTCACGCCGCGCGCCACCAGCAGTGCTTCGCCCGAGGCCTTCTTTTGGTCCAGAGCCGCACGACCGGCACGCTCAAGCGTGGCGGCGTCATCAAACAGCAGCGCATCGATATCGCCGGCGAGCAATTGCTCAACCAGGCCCTCAAGCTCGCGCGGGGCCTCCAGCACGTCGCCCAGACGACCCAAGACATCGTCGCCCAGCGCACCCACCAGACGGCTCACGAGCGGCGAGCTGTCGGCCATGCGGGCATCGAGTTTCTTTTGGCTGGCAAGCTCCGAGCGCACCTCGGACAGCTTGTTGCGCGCCTCGCTCTCACGATTACGCAAGTCCTTCAGGGCTGCACGGGCGACCTCGGTGGCCTCGCGCGCATCGTTCTGGGCCTGACGAGCCGCCTCAAGGGCACTCTCAAGCTCCTCAGCACGGTCGCGACGGCTATCAAGCGATGCTGTAACCTCCTCGAGCTGTTCATCAATCTGCTCCAGGCGCGAGGCGTACATGTTGTCCTCAACCTCGGCGTTACTCAGCGAGTCCTTCACCTTGGCGAGTTCGAGCGCCGCGTTATCGGCCCCACGTTGCACATCGCGTTGCTCACGCGTAAGCTGCGAAATCTGATTGTCGAGCGCCACGCGCCGCTCGTGGAGCTCAGCGGCGGCAGGACCAGCGGCGTCAACGTCCTCCTGGGCCTGCATATGCGCACCGGTCACTTCCTCAAGCTGCGCACGCGCGTCCTCAAGCTCCTCGACCACGCGACGACGCTGATGCTCGGAGCTCGAAATCTGCCCGCGCATGTCGGACAGGCGCGACACCATGTTGTGGCCCTTTTCCTCGAGCAGGCGCATATCGGAGTTAATGCGACCGACCACATCTTGCATATGGCGGCGCTGCTCGCCCAGGTCGCCCACAAACAAGCCTTTTTCCTCGAGCATAACCTGGAGCTTCTCGAGCTCGCGCTCCTTTTCGCCCATGCGGTACTGCGCAAGCTCCAGCTCGGCGGCACCTTCCTTGGAGCGGCTCTCCAGATCGTTCCACTGCGACTGCAGCGAACGCAGCTCGTCGACGGCCAGCATCTGCGTAAGCTCGTTCGCGCGCGAGGACAGCTCTTTGTACTTGCGCGCGCGATCGACCTGACGCTCCAGCGGCCGCAGCTGACGGGCGATCTCCTTATTGATGTCGCGGGCACGGGTCAAGTGCTCGTCCATCGAATTAATCTTTTTGAGCGCACGCTCCTTGCGGCGCTTGTGCTTGGAGATGCCGGCGGCCTCCTCGATGAGGGCGCGACGCTCCTCGGGGCGGCTCTGCAAAATGGCGTCGAGCTTGCCCTGGCTGATGATGGAATGCGTATCCTTGCCCAGGCCCGAATCGTGCAGGATGTCCTGAATGTCCATCAGGCGGCACGGACTCGAGTTGATGAGGTACTCGCTTTCGCCCGAGCGATACATACGACGGGTGATGGCAACCTCGTCAAAATCGACGGGCAGCATATGGTCCGAGTTATCGAGCACCAGCGTGACCTCGGCGACACCCACCGGCTTGCGCGCTGACGAGCCCGAGAAGATGACATCCTCCATGGCCTGGCCGCGCAGCTGCTTGGCGCTCTGCTCGCCCAGAACCCACAGGATGGAGTCAGAGATGTTCGATTTTCCCGAGCCGTTGGGACCGACGATGACGGTCAGGCCCGGCTCAAACGTCATATGGGCGCGGTCGGCAAACGACTTGAACCCTTTGAGCGTGAGGGACTTGAGATACACGGTTCCTCGCTTAAACAGGCTTCTTGTTGAGAATCACGCCGTTGGTGGTGTAGCCCATGCGGTCAAGTGCCTCGAGTGCAGCGGCTCCCTCGGCTTCCTTCTTTGAGGAGCCGGAGCCGCGACCCTGACGAATACCATCGATCAACACCACGGCGGTAAAGGTGGGCGCATGCGCCGGGCCCTCGGAGCCAACGAGCTTATACGCTGGGGGCTCGTGACCGTCGGCCTGCACGCACTCCTGCAAAAACGACTTGGGGTTCGCAGGATGCTCGGCACGCTCGGAAGCCAAATGCGGCTTAAGCGTACGGTGAACGAACTCCGCCGACGCATCCCAGCCGGCATCCAGGTACAG
>URIJ01000066.1 GCA_900547835.1 uncultured Collinsella sp. | reverse complement strand
AAGGGTGCCACTCTCGTGCCCATGGGCGGGATGGCACACGAGACCGCGCTGCTTAGAGAGCACGATGAGGTAATCATCCTCGTAGCGAATATCGAGCGGGATGGCCTCGGGAATCACGTCGGTCGGATCGTGCGGCTCGGGCAGGTCGACCGAGATGCGGTCGCCGGAGCGCACGGCATACTTTTTTGACAGGCATGTCTCGCCGTTGACGGCAACGGCACCGCCCTCGATCAGATGCGCGCAAGCGGAGCGCGTGGGACAGCCGTCATTTGCGCCCAGATAGGCGTCAAGACGCTGACCAGCGGCATCGTCGGCAACAAGGATATGGATGTCGGCCATTAGCGCTCGTTCCTTTCGCGAATCTTGCGGGCACGCTCCCCACGCTGCTGGGCCTTGCGCTTGGCACGGGCCTCGTCACGGGCGTTGAGCTCGGCGGTCGCATCGACCTCGCGGGCCGCAGGGCTCAAGAACATGTAGCCGAAGAGGGCGAGCACGACGCCCAAGGTAATGCCAATATCGGCCACATTGAAGACGGGGAAGTCGATGAAGGTGGTGGCAATAAAATCGGTCACGAAGCCAAAGGCCAAACGATCGATAGCGTTGCCGATAGCACCGCCCGCAACCATCGCCATGCCCACAACCTCAAGATGGGCGAGCCGGGGCGCACGAACGAGGTACACGGCAATAGCGATAATGACCGCCAACGCCAGCACGGCAAACGCGATGCCATGCCCCTCGCCCATGCTAAAGGCAGCACCGATATTGCGGACAAACAGGAAGTCGATCACACCGGGGATAACAGTCATATGCAGAGCATCGCCCACGGCACGAACCGCAAGCTTGGTCAGCTGGTCAACAAGCAGCACAGCCAGCGCTACCCCGCCAGCAACACCCAACCGCCAACGCAAAGGCGGCGTCATATCCCCAGTACGACCCAAAGAAATCCCCTACCCTCAAAACAATCGAATTCCGTTTAACGCAAAGCAATATCTTATATTGACCAGCAACGAAATAGCCGATGATTCGTTACCGACAGCGAAAACCCGCCAGAGCGAGCAAGGTGCCTTGAAGCAAGGCGGCATAGACCTTCCGGTCATGCCGCCGAAGCTGAAAGGCAGATTGCCGCTCTGGCGGGTTTGCAGCGTCGAGCCGTTACGCGGTTTGGTAAAACCGCGTAACTAGAGTGCCTCAGCACACCTCTTGCAAATGTGAGCGTGGCCGTTGTACTCGCCGACGGTGGTGCGGTAGTTCCAGCAACGGTCGCAGCACTCGCCCTCGGCAGCCTCGATGGCAACGGAGAGCTCCTCGCCCTGGGTAAGCTCAACATCGGAGACGATGTAGAACTCGGCCAGGTCGACGGCCTTGTCGCCGGTCAGCAGCGCATACATTTCGGCGGGAACGACCGCCTTGACGCGGACCTGCTGGCTCTTGGTGAAGGTGCCGGCGGAGCGGGCATCCTCAAGGGCCTTGGTCACGGCGCTACGGAGCTCAAGAGAAGCCTCGAGCACGCCCTCAAACTCATTGGCCTCGTCGAACGTGATGGGCGACTTGTACCAATCGAGCAGCGCGGCGTACTTCTGGTGATCGACGCAACCAGCGGGCGCATAAGCCATGGCCTCGTCAACCGTGTAGGACAGGATCGGCTGCAGGTCGCGCATGAGCATCGAGAAGAGCTCGGCCAGCACGGTCTGGGCGCTGCGACGCTCGAGCGAACCGGGCTTCTCACAGTACAGACGGTCCTTCAGGGCGTCGAGATACACGTTGGAGAGCTCGGTAACCACAAAGTCGTAAAGCGCACGGTAGGCGCGCGGGAACTCGTAGCTGGCGTAGGCGTCGTCGACCTCGGCCTGAACCTGAGTCAGGCGGGCAACCATGAGCTTATCGAGCGGCAGCAGGTCGGCAAAGGCGACGCCGTCGGTCTCAGGCTCAAACTGACCCTCGAGCTCGGAGAGCAGGAAGCGCAGCGTGTTGCGGAAACGACGGTAGGCATCGGACGTACGAGCAAGGATCTCGTGGTCGATGGACACGTCGGAGCTGGTATCGACGGAGGCAACCCACAGGCGGATGATGTCGGCGCCCATCTCGTCGCAGACCTTGTTGGGGTCGATGACGTTGCCGAGCGACTTGGACATCTTACGGCCCTGGCCGTCGAGGGTGAAGCCCTGCGAGACGACCGCCTTGTACGGAGCGTGGCCGTTGGCGCCCACCGAGGTGAGCAGCGAGCTCTGGAACCAACCGCGGTGCTGGTCGGAGCCCTCGAGGTACACATCCGCCGGATACTCCAGCTCGGGACGGCACTCGCAGACGGCCTTCCAGGAGACGCCGGAATCCCACCACACGTCGAGGATGTCCTTATCGGCCTTGAGGTGATGGCCACCGCACTTGGGGCAGACGCAGGCCTCGCCCAGGTAGCTCTCGGGAGCGTCGGTGAACCAGGCGTCGGAGCCCTTCTCGTGGAAGAGCTTGATGACGGCGTCGAGCGTGGCGTCGTTCATGACCTTCTCACCGCAGTCGGCGCAAGTGTAGCTGGGGATAGGCACGCCCCAGTTGCGCTGACGGCTGATGCACCAGTCGGGACGCTGCTCGACCATGGCACCGATGCGGTTGGCCGCGTGGGCCGGATACCACTTGACGTTCTCACGGACCTCCTTGCCGGCCTGCTCGCGCAAACCGGTCTTGTCCATCGAGACAAACCACTGGTCGGTAGCACGGAAGAGCACCGGGTGCTTGCAGCGCCAGCAGTGCGGATAGCTGTGCGTGATCTTCTTCTCGAGGACCAGGGTGCCGCGCTCGCGCAGGAACTCGATGATGTGCGGGTTGGCCTCGTCGGTATCCATGCCGCTGAAGGGGCCACCGGTGCCAAACTCCTCGCCGGTGTAGAACTTGCCGTCGTCATCGACCGGCATGCAAATGTCGGTGATGCCCTCCTTGAGGCAGGCGAAGTAGTCGTCGACGCCGTGACCGGGCGAGTTGTGGACGATACCGGTACCGTCATCGACACCGACGTAATCGGCCAGCAGCGCAACGCCCTCGACACCGTCAAAGATCGGCTGCTTATAGTGAATGTGATGGAAGGTCTCGGCGGGAACCACATAGGGCTTGCCGTCGACCATGACCGGGGTGTACTCCCAGCCAAACTCCTCGCAGCACTTGGGAGCCAGGTCCTCGAGCATGACCTCGGCGCGGTCGTCGTGCTCAACGGCGACGTAGGCGGCACCGGGCTTGAGAGAAACTGCCTGGTCGGAGGGGATGGTCCACGGCGTGGTCGTCCAGATGATAAAGTCAACCGGGCCGTCGAAGTTCTCGAGGCCGACGGGCTTGGAGGTCATCTCAAAGCGCACGAAGATGGACGGGCTCGTCTCGTCGGAGTACTCAATCTCGGCCTCGGCCAGCGCGGTGTGGCAGTGCTTGCACCAGTGAACCGGCTTGTGGCCGCGATAGATCATGCCCTTATCGAACATCGCCTTGAAAACCTCGATGTCGGCGGCGTCATGCTGGTGATAGAGCGTCAGATAGGGGTTGTCCCAATCGCCGAGCACGCCCAGGCGACGGAAGCCGGCCTTCTGCAGCTCGATGTTCTCGACAGCGAACTTATTGCAAAGCTCACGGATCTTAGCCGTGGAGGTCTGGTTGAACTTCTCGGTGCCGAGCTTCTCCTCGACCTTATGCTCGATCGGCTGGCCATGGCAGTCCCAACCGGGAACATAGGGAACCTCATAGCCCTGCATCATCCAGTAGCGGTTGATCATGTCCTTGGAGATCTTGTTCATGGCGTGGCCGATGTGGATCGGGCCGTTGGCGTACGGAGGGCCGTCGTGCAGCACGAACTTCTTGTGACCCTCGTTCTTCTTCAGAACTTGCTCGTAGACCTTGTTGTCCTGCCAGTCCTTGAGTCGCTTGGGCTCGGACTTGGAAAGACCGGCACGCATGGGAAAACCGGTTTTGGGCAGATTCATCGTCTGCTTGTACTCGTTTGCCACGGTACCCCTTTCATGTCGTGGGCGCGCACGCCCGTTGGGCACCAAAAAAAGCGCCCGTCCCTGCAAGCTGGGACGAAGCGCCACAAAACGGGCCGTCTGCCCGCAAAAGCTCTTCGCTTAACCACCCAGCTTAGATGCCCTCGCCCGCGTATTCGCGCGCTCGCATCCGTTACTCGGCTGGCCTGTATCGACGACCATCTCGGCGATATCTACTAAGACGAACCTGCGCGGCACGTCCGTTGGGACCGCAGCTCCGGGGTGATTTTCATCGGTCGCATGCACGGGTTCTCAGCGCTCCCCGCTCTCTGTAGCATGCGGACGGCCGACTACTCGTCCCCATCAACGCTTCTGCGCTGTATGGTAGCACGGCAAACGCCGGCGAAAAACCCTCAACATCGGTTTTATACGTTAGAAATTTCTCGCGGTCGCAAGCACTCACTTGGAGCAAAATACCTGAAAGCACTTTATCTAACGAAAGAAGGCTGCTATGCGCACGATTGGAATGAGCGACTACACCGTCGGCGAGGACTGCTTTGACGACCTGCCCGACGCGCTGGCTGAGTACGGAGCGACCAAGGTCGCGATTATCGGTGGTAAACGAGCACTGGCAGCGGCGCTTCCCGGTATCGAAGCGGCGCTGGAGGGCACCGACGTCGAGATTCTGGAGACGCGCGTCTACGGCACCAACAGTACGCGCGCCAATATCGACAAGGTTGTGAACTCCCTTGCCTGCCAAGAAGCCGACGTTCTTATCGCATGCGGCGGCGGCAAGGCGCTCGATACCGTCAAGACAGCGGCCATCGAGCTCAAGAAGATCGTCTTCACCGTCCCGACGATCTGTTCTAACTGCTCCGCCGCGACCGCCATTGCCGTTGTCTACAATGACGACGGCTCGCTCGAGGGCTATTCATACCCAAACCGACCGGCGCACATCTTCATCAACCCCAGGATCATCGCCGAGGCTCCGGCGGAGTACTTCTGGGCCGGCGTGGGCGACGCCCTGTCCAAGCAGCCCGAAGTCGAGTACGCCACGAGCGCCGGTAATTTGGAGCACACCGCCGGTCTTGGCCTGGCACTCGCCCACACCTGCTCCGAGCCGCTGTTTACCTATGGCGTGCAGGGTCTAGAGGACGTTCGCCAGAACCTGTCGACCGAGGCCGTCAAGCAGATCGCGCTCGATATCGTGGTCAACACGGGCTACGTCTCCAACCTGACCAACCAGAACGATTACTACTACAACTCGAGCGTGGCGCACGCGTTCTACAACGCCACCTGCAGCATTCCGCGTGAGGGCACCTACCTGCACGGCGAGGTCGTGAGCCTGGGCGTGCTCGTGCTGTTTGCCTATACGGGAGACACCGAGAACCTTGAGCGCTACGCCGCCTTTAACAAGCAGATGGGGCTGCCCGTGACGCTTGAGCAGGTCGGCCTTACCGAGGCCGACATCCCGGCGCTGTGTGAGTATGCCCACGCCACCAACGAGTGGAAGCAGGGTAACCCGGAGCCCTTCACCGACGAAAAGTTCGCCGCCGCCATCAAGGCCGCCGACGCCTACGGCCACACCCTCCTCGCCTAACCTACCAAAAAGTGACAGGTTTATTTTGGCAGGTTTTATATGGGTAAATACCATTGAACAATTGGTGAGATAGTCTAGCTTGCCAGCAAAAGGGGCGACCATCTACTCGATGGCCGCCCCTTTTATTTACTACTTCAACATGCTGGGGTCGAACTCGCTTGCCGGGATCACACGGTAGCCGTGGCGCAGGAGCAGGTCGACGAAAACACCGTTGCCCGCGGTGAGCGTACCGCTAAAGGTGCCGTCGTAGATGTGACCCGCACCGCACGAGGGGCTGCGGTCCTGAAGGATGCACGCGACTATCTCTTCCGGTCCGCCTGCCTGCTCGCACATATCGAGCGCACGTTGGGCACCCAGGCGAAATTCGCGATCAACCGAGATGCCCTCGCAGGTACGAACCTCGCCGTTCACAATCTCGGACGGCTTGCGCGGCGTGAGCAGGCCGCCAAAGACCTCGGGGCACACGAGGAGGACCTCGGTCCCCGTGCGCTCGCAAGCCTCGACCAACGCGCGGTGGTAGTTATCGAGCCCGTTATACTTGCAGCTCTCGCCCATCAAGCAGGCGCTCACCACGATCTTCATTTCCATCCCTCTCAAGCAAAACGCCCCATTTGAGAAAGCTGCTCAAATGGGGCGTCGGCGTTTACTGGCTCGGCCGCGGCGTTACTGCTGCTTGGGCATCAGCGGGTTCTCGCGCGTGAGGAGATTCATGAACTCCTCGCCCGTGATCGTCTCCTTCTTGTACAGATAACGAGCCAGCTCGTGGAGCTTGAACTTGTTTTCCTTGAGGATCTGCAGGGCGCGGTCGTGCGCATCCTCAATCAACTTGGCGACAATTGCGTCCACACGCTCGGCCGTACCGGGGGCGCAGGTGAGCGACGTATCCTGGTTGAGGTACGCATTCTGGACGGTACCGAGCGCCATCATGCCAAACTCGTCGGACATACCAAAGCGCGTCACCATGTTGCGGGCGAGCTTGGTGGCCTGCTCGATATCGTTGGCGGCACCGGTCGTCATCTCGCCAAAGATGAGCTCCTCGGCTGCGCGGCCACCGCAATAGACAGCGAGCTTGTCCAAGACCTCCTGGCGCGTGGTCAGGAAGCGCTCGTCCTCCTCGACCTGCATGGTGTAGCCCAGAGCGCCGCTCGTACGGGGAACGATCGTGATCTTGGTAACCGGTGCCGAGCCCTTCTGGCGTGCGGCAACGATGGCGTGGCCGATCTCGTGGTAGGAGACGACCTGCTTCTCGTGGTCGGACAGCACCGTGGACTTACGCTGTTGGCCGGCAATGACGACCTCCACCGACTCCTCGAAGTCGTCCTGGGTTGCACGCTTGCGACCTTCGCGAACGGCGCGCAGGGCGCCCTCGTTGATGATGTTGGCCAGATCGGCACCCGAAGCACCAGGCGTGGCGCGGGCAATCGCGGTCAGATCGATCGGGGGCTGCGTCTTAACGCTCTTGGCGTGCAGCTCGAGGATGTTCTTGCGGCCGGTCAGGTCGGGCAGCTCAACGGGGATGCGGCGGTCAAAGCGGCCGGGGCGCAGCAGGGCCGGATCAAGGCTGTCAGGACGGTTGGTCGCAGCGAGGACGACGATACCCTTGTGGTTATCGAATCCATCCATCTCGGTCAGCAGCTGATTGAGCGTCTGCTCGCGCTCGTCGTTGCCACTAAAGCCGCCGCCATCGCGCTTCTTACCGATGGTATCGATCTCGTCGATAAAGACGATGCACGGGGCCTTTTCCTTGGCCTGCTTAAACAGGTCGCGAACCTTAGCGGCGCCGCGGCCGACAAACATCTCAACAAACTCAGAACCAGAAATACTAAAGAACGGCACGCCCGCCTCGCCGGCCACAGCCTTGGCGAGCAGGGTTTTACCGGTACCCGGAGGGCCGACAAGGAGAGCGCCGCGTGGCAGTTTGGCGCCGATCTCCTCGTAGCGCTGCGGCTTCTCCAGAAAGTCGACGACCTCCTTGAGAGACTCCTTGGCCTCTTCCTGGCCGGCGACGTCCTTAAAGGTCACGCCCACGTCCTTGGAGGCGATCACGCGCGCGCCGGACTTACCCAGTCCGCCGCCGCCAAAACCGCCGCCGCCAAAGTTCATCGACGGGCCGTCGTCACCCATGGCCTTCTTCATGCGGCGGTTGAGCCACCAACCGATGAGGAAGAAAATCGCCATGGGAAGAATGAGCGTAAGCAGGTAGTAGGTCATCAAACCCGAGTTTTTATCGGGAACGACCGACTCCAGCGAAGCGCCAGACTCAAGCACGCGATCGGTAAAGCCCGCATCATTCGGCACACCGGTCGTCTTATAGGCGATGTTCTCGTCCTCGCCCTTCTTGGTGTAATAAATCGAGTAATCGTCCGTGTTGTACTCGACCTTGTCGACGCTCTTCTTGTCGAGCGCTTTGACAAACGTCGAATAATCGGTCTTCGTAATCTGCTGCGTGTGACCGATGTTAGGGAACAGAACGGTCGAGAGCACGAGGTAGACGACGAAGGCGATGAGCACGTAGAGGATCATATTCCGTCTACGTTTGTTGTCATCCATCTCCATCTGCTTAAACTCCATCTACTGGGGTTGATAATGCTATCTAGAATACCCAACCCGAACGGCGATAAACCGATGCCGGGCACGAAAGGACAGAGATGGCATCACTGGAAGTCGGCAAGGTTCAAATCTATACGGGCGACGGCAAGGGCAAGACGACGGCTGCGCTGGGGCTCGCGCTGCGTGCCACGGGCTATGGACTTAACGTGCTCATGCTTCAGTTTGCCAAGAAGCTGCACTGCGCCGAACATGACGCAGCTCCTCGATTGGGGCTACGGATCGTACAAGCCGACCGCGACACGCCCGAAGCCTGTGCCGCACAGATCATGGAGCTGGCGCGCGAGCAGATTAGCCAGGTCGACGTGCTGATCTTGGATGAGCTGGGAGAAGCCATGCGCCGCGGCTTTGTGACGCGCGAAGATGTCGAAGCGTTGATCGCGATGAAACCAACCACCACGGAGCTCGTGCTCACCGGCCGGGGCTTGCTGCCCCTCGCCGACCTTGCCGACCTGGTAACCGAAATGCGCCCCATCAAACACTACTTCGACGAAGGACTCCTAGCCCGCCAAGGCATCGAATACTAGCCATTGGGGACGTCCCGAATGGCTAGGCGGTGGCGCGGCCGAGCCAGTTGCCGCTGTGGTGGTAGATGGTGAACATGGTTGCGGTGATGAGCCAGGTTACGGGGTAAACCAGCAGCAGATGCTCGAGCGACGGATCGAAGGGCATGATCGCAAACACCCAGATCACCCTCAAGACAACGGTGCCAAAGATGGTGAGCATCATAGGCTGCAAACTCACGCCGGCGCCGCGGATGGAACCCGAGGCGTTCTCGATAATCGAGAAAATCGCATAGAACGGCGCAATGAAATGAAGAATCGTCGTGGTGTACGCCGAAATCGAAGCATCGTCGACAAACAGACGCGACAACGGACCCGAGAACACCAGCAGCACGGCAGACAGGCCACCAATGAGCATAAACGACAGCACGAGCGACGTATGGTAGCCCTTGCGCATGCGCTCGTAGTTGCGCGCGCCAAAGTTCTGCGCCGAGAACGTAGTGATCGATACGCCGAGCGCCTCGGTCACCATCCAGATAATGCCATCCAGGCGCCCAGATAGACCCCAAGCAGTCGTGACATCGGCGCCAAACGAATTAACCGATACCTGGATCAGCACGTTCGAGATCGAATAGGCAGCCGATTGAAAACCGAGTGGCAGACCACACGAGATCATACTCTTGCAAATACCGCGATCGATACCGAGCTTAGACAGCGAAAGACGCCATGCACCCGGAGCGCGCATCATGCGCAACACGATCATCGTTGCATTGGAGCAAATGGTCAGCGCCACTGCGATGCCGCAGCCCAGCGCCTCCATATGCAACACAGCGACAAAAATGATATCCAGCACCACGTTAACCAGGCAGCCAGAGGCAATGATCACGGCGGGCCCGCGCGTGTCGCCCACGGCACGCAGCAGTGCGGTTCCCATATTCAGCAGCAGCGCCGCAACCATCGCGGCAAAATAACAGCGAGCATAGGCCACACCCTCGGCCAATAGTTCATGCGGCGTGTTCATAAGCACCAGCATGGGCTCAACGAACACTATGCCAAGAATCGAGAAAGCGATACCGCCCACCAGCGCGAGCGTCATGGCTGTATGGACCGAACGACTCAGTCGCTCATCATCGTGCTGGCCAAAATACTGACCGGTAATGACCGCGCAGCCGGCGCCGACGCCAACGCAAAAGCCAATGCAGAGCTCGGTGAGCACCATCGTGGCTTGAATGCCACCCAGCGCGAGCTTGCCGCCAAACTGGCCAACGATATACGTACCGATAAGCGTGTAGGCCTGCTGAAAAAACGAACTAAAAAAGATGGGAACGCACAGCGACAGCAGCTGTTGCCAAATGACACCCTGCGTTACATCGATAGCCGTAGATTTCTTAGCCACACGCCCTCCCCGCCAGCATACGTCAAACAACATAACGGCAATTTAAGACCAAAGCCAATACTAGCTTAGCACCGACTGGCGGCGACCGAAACACCCCGAATTAGAGCGCGGTGCGGAAAACTGCCTAGTGATACAAACCCGGCTGGTAGTGATACTCATTGCTCACGTGCGGGCACAGCTGCCAAAAGGCGACGGCGCTCGCCGCGGCCACGTTAAGCGAATCGACCC
>URIJ01000065.1 GCA_900547835.1 uncultured Collinsella sp. | reverse complement strand
CTTGCCTTATGCCAAGAACTCCTTGGTGGTCGCCACGATGTTGGCGGCGTCCAGGCCGTACTTGTGCAGGAGCTCGGCACCCGGGCCGGACTCGCCGAAGGTGTCGTTGACACCGATCTTCTTGAGCGGCGTCGGGCACTGCTCGCACAGGACGTCGGCAACGGCGCTGCCCAGGCCACCGATCACGGAGTGCTCCTCGACGGTCACGACGTGGCCGGTCTTGGTGGCGCTCTTGACGATCAGGTCGGCATCGATGGGCTTGATGGTGTGCATGTTGATGACCTCGGCGTCGATGCCCTCGGCAGCGAGCTGCTCGGCGGCCTCGAGAGCCTCGCCGACCATCAGGCCGCAGGCGATGATGGTGACGTCGGTGCCCTCGCGCATGACGATGCCCTTGCCCACCTCGAACTTGTAGGTCTCGGGGTCGTTGATAACCGGCGAGGCCAGACGGGCGAAGCGCATGTACACGGGGCCGTCGCACTCGTAGGCGGCGCGCGTCACGGCACGGGCCTCGATGTCGTCGGCGGGAACGATCACGGTCATGCCGGGGATGACGCGCATGAGGGCGATATCCTCGCAGCACTGGTGCGTGGCGCCATCCTCGCCCACCGAGATACCGGCGTGCGTGGCACCGATCTTAACGTTAAGGTGCGGATAGCCGATGGAGTTGCGGACCTGCTCAAAGGCGCGGCCGGCGGCAAACATGGCAAAGCTGCTCGCGAAGGCGACGCGGCCGGTGGTCGCGATACCGGCGGCGACGCCCATCAGGTTGCTCTCGGCAATGCCCACATCGAAGAAGCGGTCGGGGCAAGCGGCCTTAAACTTACCGGTCTGCGTGGCGGCGGCCAGGTCGGCGTCGAGGACCACAAAGTCATCGTGCTCGTTGGCGAGCTCGACGAGGGCCTCGCCGTAGCTTACGCGCGTGGCGATTTTCTTGACGTCTGCCATCCTAGAGCTCCTCTCCGGCGGCCGTGAGCTCTGCCATGGCCTGCTCAAACTGTTCATCGTTGGGGGCCTTACCGTGCCAACCCACCTGGTTCTCCATAAAGGAGACGCCCTTGCCCTTCGTGGTCTCAGCGATAATGGCGGTCGGCTGACCCTTGGTGGCGCGGGCCTCGGCAAAGGCGGCGCGGATCTGGTCGAAGTCGTTGCCGTCGGCGAGCTCCACCACATGGAACTTGAAGGCGCGGAACTTGAAGGCGAGCGGCATGGGGTCGTTAACCTCCTCGACGGGGCCGTCGATCTGCAGGCCGTTATGGTCGACGATCACGCAGAGGTTGTCGAGCTGCTGGTTGCCGGCAAACATGGCGGCCTCCCAGACCTGGCCCTCCTCGCTCTCGCCATCGCCCAGCAGGGCGTACGTGCGGTAAGTATCGCCCCAGTGCTTGGCGGCAACCGCCATGCCCACGGCGGCGGAGATGCCCTGGCCGAGCGAGCCGGTGGACATGTCGACGCCCGGGGTGTCGTTCATGTTGGGGTGACCCTGCAGGTGGCTGCCGATGTGGCGCAGCGTCTCAAGATCCTCCTTGGGGAAGAACCCGCGCTCGGCGAGCACGGCGTACAGGCCCGGAGCGCAATGGCCCTTGGAGAGCACAAAACGGTCGCGATCGGCCTTGCGGGGATCGGCCGGGTCGACGTTCATTTCCTCAAAGTACAGATAGGTCATGATGTCGGCAGCGCCGAGCGAACCGCCCGGATGGCCGGACTTGGCAGCGTGCACGCCGGTGACGATGCCCTTCCTTACCTCGTTGGCAACCTTTTTGAGCTCTTCGTCGCTCATTGTGCCTTCCTTTCATCCTCATTAGACAAAATGCGCACGGCACCGAAGGTAATCCCAACACAGCCGCAATGCACGTACGTCATTCATTATGCTGGAAACTGATGGCTTTACCAGAGTTTTTATCATTATTTGAACAATTTAGCAGGCAGAACCGCTGATGAAACGGTTTATCAATGTGAACGTCTTTTGGATGGAACGCGATCGACCCTACGCGCTAATGTCCTTGAATCCCTCGCCGAAGGCTTCCGTAACGTCAGCGACCGTCACGATGGCGTGAGGATCGCGCTCGCGCACGATCGTCTTGAGGGTATTGAGCTCTCGACGGCTCACGATGACCATAATCACCGGCTTCTCGGCACCCGAATACATGCCAGTCGCCTTAAACTTGGTACAACCACGACCCAGGCCATACATGATATCGGCAGCGATATCAGGGAACTTGTCCGAGATGATGAGTACCATACGGCGCTTGTTGCCACCATCGACCACGGCATCGATCACGTAGCCGCTAATGACCATCGAAAGGCCTGCATATAGTGCGTTTTCGATTGAAAAGACCGGAGCCGACAGCGCACATACGGCAACATCGATCGCCATGACGGTCGAGCCCACGGGCAGCGAGGTATTACGCGA
Organism: uncultured Collinsella sp.; assembly: GCA_900547835.1. Classification (GTDB taxonomy): domain Bacteria; phylum Actinomycetota; class Coriobacteriia; order Coriobacteriales; family Coriobacteriaceae; genus Collinsella. The sequence goes on along the minus strand of URIJ01000065.1, from coordinate 7,893 downwards.
GATGATTTGGCCAATCGTGTCCGAGCCGCCGGTGTTGGCGCCGGCGCGCAACACCATGCCGTAACCGATGCCCGTAATAATGCCGCCCCACATAGCGGGAAGCATCAGGTCCGCATCCGCCAGAGGCGCTACAAACGGGGCGAACAGATCGGTAAAGAAGCCCAGCAGCACAAAGCCCGTCGCGGTCTGCACCACGTAGAACATGCCGCCCTCGCGCATAACGACCAGCAGCAGCAAGGCGTTCATCACGATCGTCTGAATACCAACGGGAAGCGATAGGCCGCGCGATGCACCGACCGCCTGGATAATGGTGGCAAGGCCCGTAACGCCACCGGCAGCAAGGCCGTTAGGAATCAAAAACAGGTCGGTCGCAATAGCGGCCAGAGCGCACCCCAACATAATCTGGGGCAGGTCGTGAAAGAAGTTCATCGAAAGAATGCGCTTAATGTCCAGACGATATGCCATGCTGCCTCCCTCAAAAAAGCGCACCCCATCGGATGCGCTTTGAACTTCTTCTTGTATTCGATTCTACCGATTCGCCGGACAAAAACCACCCCTGCGCAGGGTTTATTCCGAATACAAACCCGTCCAACCGTTGGGCTTAGCATCGGCTTGAAGCCGCCCGATGTTTTAGATCTCCGAGCCTTCTACATCGGCGTTGCCGGTAGCCCAACGGTGATAGCCAATCACAAACGGATCCAAATCGCCATCGTCAAGAACGGCCTCGACGTTGCTGGTCTCCACGCCCGTACGCAGGTCCTTAACCATCTGGTACGGGTAGAGCACGTAGCTGCGGATCTGGTTGCCAAAACCAATCGTGGTCTTGGGTCCGCGAATCTCGTCCAGGGCCTCGGCACGCTTCTCGAGCTCAATCTCGTACAGGCGAGCCTTGAGGATCTGCATGCACGCGGCCTTGTTCTGGATCTGGCTGCGCTCGTTTTGGCAGGTAACCACAATGCCGCTGGGGAAATGCGTCACGCGCACGGCGGAGTCGGTGGTGTTGACGCCCTGACCGCCCGGGCCGCTCGCGTGGTACACGTCCACGCGGATGTCATCGGGACTGATTTCGATGTCGATATCATCGGGTAGCACGGGAATGACCTCGACACCGGCAAACGTGGTCTGGCGGCGCTTCTTGTCGTCGGTGGGGCTAATGCGAACCAAGCGGTGGACGCCGGCCTCGGCGCGCAGCATGCCAAATGCGTCCTTGCCCTCGACGGTAAAGGTCGCGCGGTCGATGCCGATGACCTCGGCTGCGGGACAGTCGTTGATGGTGACCTTCCAGCCGCGACGCTGGCAGTACTTCATGTACATCTTAAAGAGCATGAAGGTCCAGTCCTGGGCCTCCAGACCACCCTGTCCGGGCTTGATGGTCACAATGGCATCGCCGTGATCGAACTCACCGGTAAACCAGCTCGAAAGCTCAAGCTCATCGATGGCACGGGCCAGGCGCTCAGCCGTGGCTGTAGCCTCCTCGCGAAGGGCGACGGCGTCGGGGTCATCCCCCATCTCCTCGGCAAGCTCCAGCGCGGCGCGGGCATCGGAAAGCTCGCCGCGCGCGGTGTCCACGGCAGCGATATCTTCCTTGGTGCGCGCGATCTCCTCCATCGTGGCGCGAGCGGCATCGGCGTCGTCCCAAAAGCCCGGGGCGACGCTTTTGGCCTCGAGCTCCGTTACGCGGGTGCGCTTCTCGTCCAAATGGAGGTACGACTCAACCTCACCGAGCCGGTCCGCAAACGCGTCCAGCTCGGCGGGCGTTACCTCTAAAGCCTCAGCCATTAACGATTCCTGCCGTGGCAGTACTTAAACTTCTTGCCGCTACCGCAGGGGCACGGGTCGTTGCGGCCCACGTTGACGTACGGATCGTCGCTCTCGGACTTGCGATAAGTGGTCACCTTGCCACCGTTGTTGACGGCAGCCGGTCCGCCTTGGACAGCCGTGCGGGCCTGCACCTGCGCCTGCTTGCGCAGCACCGAGTCGCCGTTGTCACCATCGACCTCGGCAGGACCGGAGAAGTGCGCACCCTCGAGCGCGGGCTCCTCCTTGTGCTCCACGGCACGCGGGGCAGCCTTGATCTCGATGCGCAGAACCGTGCGCAGGTAATCCTCATACATGGTATCGACGAGTATCTGGAACGCGCCGTAGGCCTCGGTCTTGTACTCAACCAGCGGGTCGCGCTGGCCAAAGCCGCGCAGGCCGATGCCGGTCTTGAGGTAGTCCATCTCCTGCAGGTAGTTCATCCAGCGGGTATCGATGACGCGCAGCATGACCTGGGTGTTGAGCTCGCGCATCAGGTCCTCGCCCAAGCGCTCGGCCTTCATGTTGTAGCACTTCTCTACGTAAGCCAGGACATCGGCAGCTAGGGCCTCATAATCCTCGTCGGGGAACTTCGGCGTATCGATGTGGCCGGTGAGCTCCACAACCCACTTGCGCAGGCCCTCCAGGTCGCGCTCGCCATCGTGACTGTCCTTAGTGCAGAACTCCTGCACGCAGCGGTACACGGTATCGTGCATGACCTCGGTGATGTGGTCGGTCAGGTCCTTGCCGTCCAGAATCTTATTGCGCTCGGCGTAGATGACCTGGCGTTGCTTGTTCATGACGTCGTCGTACTCAAGGACGCTCTTACGCATGGAGAAGTTGATGCTCTCGACCTTGTGCTGGGCGCTCTCGACGGCCTTGGAGATGATCTTGTGCTGGATGGGCATATCGTCGCCCATGTCGGCCGTGACCATCATCTTGGAGACGCGGTCCATCTTGTCGCCACCGAACAGGCGCATGAGGTCGTCCTCGAGCGACAGGTAGAACTGGGTCTCGCCCGGATCGCCCTGACGGCCGGAGCGGCCGCGCAGCTGGTTGTCGATACGACGGGACTCATGGCGCTCGGTGCCGATAACGGTCAGGCCGCCGGCGGCAAGCACGCGCTCGCGCTCGGCCTTGCAGGTCTCCTTGGCCTCGGCGTTAAACTGCTCAAGCTGCTCGGGCGTTACGTCCTCCATGGTCAGGCCCTCGTACTCCAGGCGCTCGCGCACCAGCTCGTCGGGGTTACCGCCCAGCAAGATGTCGGTACCGCGGCCGGCCATGTTGGTAGCGATGGTCACGGCGCCATAGCGACCAGCCTGGGCAACGATATGGGCCTCGCGCTCGTGGTGCTTGGCGTTGAGGACCTCGTGCGCGATGCCGCGCTTGGTAAGGGCGGCCGACAGTTTCTCGGAGCTTTCGATGGAGACGGTGCCCACCAGGACCGGCTGGCCCTTGGCGTGACGTCGCTCGACGTCGTCGGCAACGGCGTTGTATTTGGCCTGGATGGTGCGGTACACCAGGTCCTCGTGGTCAACACGCTGCACGGGCTTGTTGGAGGGGATGACCTCGACGGGCAGCTTGTAGATCTCGCGGAACTCGGCATCCTCGGTGAGTGCCGTGCCGGTCATGCCGGAGAGCTTGTCATACAGACGGAAGTAGTTCTGCAAGGTGATGGTGGCCAGCGTCTGGTTCTCCTCGCGTACGAGCACGCCCTCTTTGGCCTCGATGGCCTGGTGCAGGCCCTCGGAGTAACGGCGGCCTTCCATAATGCGGCCGGTGAACTCGTCGACGATCTTGACCTCGCCGTTGGTGACCACGTACTGCTTGTCGCGGTGGAACATGTACTGGGCCTTCAGCGCCTGCTGCAGGTGGTTGACCAGCTGGCCTGAGAGATCGGCATAGATGTCATCGATACCCAGGCGGCGCTCGATCTTCTTAAGACCGCGCTCGGTGGCGGCGATGGTGTGCTTGGCCTCGTCCATGACGTAGTCGCCCGTGGGCTCAACGTCCTCGGTGGCGGTGAGCATGTCGTGCGACACGTCCTCGCCGCGCTCAAGGCCGCGCACGGCACGCGCGAAGTCCTTGTAGGTGCTGGCGGACTTGGTGCCGGCGCCCGAGATGATGAGCGGGGTACGTGCCTCGTCGATCAGGATGGAGTCGACCTCGTCGACGATGGCGTAGCTGTGGCCGCGCTGTACGCGCTGCTCGGGGCGGGTGACCATGTTGTCGCGCAGGTAATCGAAACCGAACTCGGAGTTGGTGCCATAGGTGACGTCGGCCTGGTAGGCCGGGCGCTTGAGCTCGAGCGGCATGTTGTTCTGGAGCAGACCGACGGTCATGCCCAGGTACTTATAGATGCGGCCCATCCACTCGGAGTCGCGCTTGGCAAGGTAATCATTGACAGTAACGACGTGCACGCCCTTGCCGGCAATAGCGTTGAGGTAGCCGGCCAGCGTGGAGACGAGCGTCTTGCCTTCGCCGGTCTTCATCTCGGCGATATGCCCCTCGTGCAGCGCCATGGCGCCGATGAGCTGTACGTCAAAGTGACGCATGCCCGTGATGCGCTTGGAAGCCTCGCGCACGGTGGCAAAAGCCTCGGGGAGCATGTCGTCGAGCGACTCGCCGTTGGCGTAACGCTCGCGGAACTTATCGGTCTGGCCGCGGAGTTCCTCCTCGGTCATCTTCTCAAACTGGGGCTCAAGACCGTTGATCTGGTCGACGATCTTGTAGTAGCGCTTAAGGTCCTTATCGGATCCAAAGGACAGCAGCTTTGACATGAATCCCATGTGGTTTTCCTTTTTGGCCATCGCCCACGCCGTGCAGCTGCGGGCGAGTTAAACACAGATGATTGTACTTTAGCCAAACAAGGCGCGGCCTATACGGTCGACCTCGACCGCCACGTAATAACTATGACCAACCTGCCAAAAAGGGGCTGGTTTAATTTGGCAGCTTTTATCTGGGAAAACGCTGTCTCTCTGCCATTTGGCGCAAACCAATCCGTCCCCTTCGTACCAATCTGGTGCCATGGAGACAGGTTCGTTTGCACCAATAAAGGAAAAGGGCCGCGCACCCAAATGGATACGCGGCCCTTTAGCCATGAATGCGAGTGTTTGCTCAGCGAGCTATTTACTCAGCAGCCTCGGTGGTCTCGGCCTCGGCAGCGGCCTCCTCGACGGGAGCCTCTGCGGGAGCCTCGGCGGCCTGCTTAGCAGCCTCCTCGGCGAACTTAGCGGCACGCTTAGCCTTCTCGGCAGCCTTAGCCTCAGCGGCGGCCTTGCGAGCGGCCTCGGCCTCAGCAGCCTTGGCGGCCTTGGCAGCCTTGGCCTCCTCAGCCTTCTTGAGCTGGGCGGCAGCGGCGCCACCGAACTTGTCGGCGAAGCGCTGGACGCGTCCACCGGTGTCGACGAACTTCTGCTGGCCGGTGTAGAACGGGTGGCACTCGTTGCAAAGCTCGACCTTCATCTCGGACACGGTAGCGTGCGTCTTGAAGGTGTTGCCGCAGGAGCACGTCACCGTGCACTCGACATACTGGGGATGGATACCCTGCTTCATGGTAGGACTCCTTATTGGTCAGGCGCTGGTTACCGATCAGCGCATAAGGCGTCTTGGTTTCCGACCAAGACAACAAACTCGGCTATGGTACCACGGCGCCGCGCGTCCCACAAAAGGTTCACGGTCTTTTCGGAACGACACGAATCTGACCCATCGAAACACATCTCCACCGTTCCTTCAACTGGGAAAATGCCGTCCCCGGGGCCTGAGAAGGGCCCCGGGGACGTTCGACTGACTGCGGGAACGGCCTTTCCGCTCAATGTGTTCGGCTGAGATCGGAAATCAACCAAACTGAACTAGGTTCAGTTGACATGGTTAAAAACGGGGGCGACGCTTTTGCGTCACCCCTCGTCCCGGCCGGTTGCTTTAGTTGTACACACGGTAGTTACACTTGAACTGGGTTATGTGTCCATAGTTGGAGCGGTACCAACCCGACGTATAGCTGATTGCCTCTGCGCCTAGATAGTCGTAGCCCTTGTTGTAGCGAAGCTGACGGTAGGTCGTGTCGTACTCTGCTACGTAAAACGTGTCTCCAGAGAAGGCTTTGTACCGGTCTTTAACCGTCGAAGCCATGTACGCGGGTTCGACATCGCCTTTCTCTCCGTTGAGCGCATAGACGGGTGCCGCGATTCCGCATAAAGCCGTTGCCACGAGGATGGCGTAGACAGCCATGCGCGACGCGTTGGACTTCAGCTGTTCAAATAGTTTCATGTCATTCACCTTCCTCGTATGTATCGAGGTATTCCTGCTTGAGCGTCTGCGAGGACGACTTGATCTTTTCCACGAGCGTGCCGGCCTCGATGAAGTAGAACGAGTCGGTGAGGTCTGCCAGGTCGTCGAGCAGATGGCTTGAAATGAGCACGCTGCGTCCCCGCGCCACCTCGCTGCGCATCGCGTCGCAGGAGGTTTTCCGTTTTCCCGGATCGAGGCCGTTCAGCGGTTCATCGAGGATGAGGTACGGGCAATCGGTCGCTATCGCCATGGCAAGCTTTACCTGCTGCTTCATTCCTGTCGAGAGTTTACGGGTCGGCTTGTCGAGATATGGGGAGATTCCGAGGGAGTCGCAGAGCGAGTCGATGTCGGCGGCCGATTTCCACGCCTCCCTAACGAAAGCAAGGTGCTCGATGGCCGATAGCGTGGGATAGAGATCCGCGCTGCCCGAAGAGCTCAGGTAGACGAGTTCTGCAAATTCGGCTGATCGACGTTGGCAGATTCCGTCTGCCGCCAGGCTTCCCGAGCGGATGCGGGTGGGAAATTGGCCCGACAGCGCTTCAAGAAGGGTGGTTTTCCCCGAGCCGTTGGGAGCAACGAGGCCCGCCGCCGTTCCCGGGCTCAGGAAAAGCGACCCGATTGAAAGTATCGTCGTGCTTCCGTATCCCACGCTCGCGTCTAGAAGCTCGAGCCCATGGTGCTTTTTCGCGGGTCCAGGCTGTTTGGGGGAACGTGTCGCAACGGCGCCGACCGTAAGAAGGACCGCGACGTATGCCAGGGCCACGGCAAGCATCGATGCGCTGCCCGAACCGGAGCCAATGAATTCTGTCGGGAAGCATCCTACGTAACCCGTTGCCTCGATAGGCGAGAATACGGGCAGTGGCAGGAGCCCGAGCACGGCATTATGCTCCAGTGCCGAATCGGACAGTAACGGGAATGCCGGGGCCGCGACAAGCAGCGCGGAGGTAAGGGGGCCCGCGAGGACGCGCCTCGTTGCGGTCGATAGGACGGCGGAGCAAACGGATATCAAGGTTCCGCCCGCAAGAAGCGCGATAAGCAGGGCTGTGAAGACGTTTCCCGCAGTCGTGGTGGTAAGCGCGCCGTCATGGAAGAAGGCGATCGGGTACCCAATTTGCCCGAAGCCGTTTAGGGCCAAGGCGTAAATGCCCCCGGGTGCGAGGCCGGCGAGGAGCATCGCGGTCCCCGCGGCGATTATCGAAAACACGGTTTGGATAAGGCGCCGGAATTTGGGCACGGGCGCCTTTGCCGCCGGGGTCCCGGGCCTTGTGGCGCCGAGCACGAGTATCGACGAGAGAAGGAAGGGGATGAAGGGAAGGAAGGACGGCGCCGTGGCAATGGCGTAGGGCAGGAAGGAGAGGAACGGCAGGTCGTTTGCGGAGGCCGGGATATCCGCGATGCCGGAGCTGCTCAGGGCGCGGCAATATGCGAGCTCTGCGTCATTGGTCTCCTGGTCCCCCACGATGGACCCGGATTGGAAGCCCTCGTCCATGAGCGCGTAGTAGCTCTCGGCAGAGTCGAGAAAGGCGGCGTCGGTTTGGGCGGCGAGGGCGGCGTTCGCGTATCTTGCAAGCTCCGCGTCGACTTGCTGCTCTGGCGATAGGTCTGTGCCGCTGGCCTGGGGCGCGCGCGTATTGAATGCGTCGACAAAGCCCTGCATGCCCTGTTTCATAAAGAAGGGCCCGTAGATGGGTGAATTGAACGCAATGGGGACGGAAAAGGCTGCAGCGAGAACGAGCGTACAAATCCATACGGCCTTGTCTCTTAGGATTAGTTTGAGAAGAAGTCGACAGTACATTTAGAAGCACCTAC
>URIJ01000064.1 GCA_900547835.1 uncultured Collinsella sp. | reverse complement strand
AGTGGCCTTCTTTGTTTGCGGAAAGTGTGTCCCGGAATTCTTGTCTGGAATGGGATGCAGTTTCCGCTTGGGACCCGATTGGGAAAGTGTGTCCCACTATTCAGCTGGATTCCGGGATGTATTTTCCGGTTGAGGCTCATTGGGAAAGTGCGTCCCACTTTGGGGGCTGATTCTGGGACGTGGTTTCCGGTTGGCTCTCATTGGGAAAGTTCATCCCATTTCTCGGCCTAATTATGGGACGCAGTTTCCCGTTGAGGACCCTTTGGGAAAGTGCGTCCCGGTCCGGGCGCTCAAACTGGGATGGATTTTCCGGATGAGGGCTTGACGGAAAATGTGTCCCGTTCCGGGCGCTAATTGTGGGATGCAGTTTCCGCTTGCGGAGTCTCCACTCAACAGAAAACCCGGGTGGCCTGTTTTTTGGCTACCCGGGTTTTTGAGTTGTCGATATGTTCGACTGGCTACTAGTGGGTCTTGCGGCGCTTGATCAGCATGATGAGGGCTATCACTACGAACGTTGCTCCCGCTGCTGCTGCGGTGGCGACTAGGGCGAATGTTTGGTCGCCGGTGTTTGCGAGGTTCTTCGCTGTGGTCGTAGTCTTGACCTTGGTGTCGATCTTAGCTCCGTTGTCGGACTTGGGCTTGTCCGGGTTCGTCGGGGTCTCAGGAGTCTCGGGGTCCTTTGAGCCTTCGGAATCGGTTGGGCCGGCGGTGTTTACCAGCGTATGGTCCAGGAACTTCTTGGCGCCCGCACTTGCCTGTGAGAACAGGCGGCGCGTGCGGATTGGGGTGGCGTTCACCGTTGTGGGCGCCGTCTCCTCGGCCTCGATATTCACGAGCGTCGTGCCGGTGTCGAGGCCCACGTCGTTGTATCCCACGTGGCAGTAATACTGCGCACCGTCATCGTCTGCGGTCAGGTCAATCTCGAGCTTTGAGGCCGTTCCAGCCGCGAGGTTGCCATCGGCACCCACGAGCTTAAACTCTGTCTCGCCGCGGCCCTTGCGGTACCACATATAGGTCGGTGCCAGCCCTGTTTCGCTATCGTCGGCACCGAGTTGCTTCACATGGCCAATCGCCGAGAGTGTCAGGTGGCTTCCCGCCGCGCGCTCAACCGAAGAGTCGTATCCAAGATCCGACCCCTCCGCAGCATCCGCCGCAGGTCCGCTCACGGTCATCGTCATGCCATCGGGCATGGTCTTGGCCGTGATGATTGCCGAGCGAATACCTGTTTCGGTCGTGGATCCATTCTTAACGGCGGCGATGGCGAATCGATACTCCGTATTGGGCTGCAGCCCATCCCACTTGAGCGAGGTCTGCGTGTTGTCGGCAATCTTCCAGCTATTGACGACCGCATCCGCCGCATTGCTCTGCAGCATGCCCACGCCGTAGCTAAAGCCACTCTTGTTTGCGAGTACATCGTCCCAGCTAAACGTAACGCTGTTCGAATCGACGGCGTTTGCCGTAAAGCCCGTCACGGCCGGCGCGTCGGGCATCTCGACGTCCTTAACGTCATAGCCCACGATCCAGAACTGGTCGGTGTCCTTGGTGCCGAGCTTGTCGCCCGAGTCTGCCTCGAACTTGTCGACATCCACCGCGTTGACGCCCAGACGCCACACAAAACCGTACTTGCCCTGCGCGGCCTCGGGCAGGTTGTCGACGGTGCCGCCGTATTCGGTCGATTCACTCGAGGAGTTACCCGTAGTAAAGCCGGCGTTGGCACCAAAGCACAGGCCGCCAAACAACTCGTGCTTTGCGAGCTTCGCGCCCATGACAACGCTGCCGTTCAGCGTCAAGCCGAGCTCGAGCTCCTGCTCCTTGCCCTCCTCGACTTCGATGGTCTGCTCAATGCTCGCCCCCGACTGCGCGGCGGCGCCGTTAAACCCATCGTGCGTGTAGGCGCGCGTTACGCCAGGCTTGCCCAGGCCAAAGGAATCCCCAACGGGAGTCTCGCCGTTGAGCGTCGTTTGATAGGTTCCGGGTTCTCCCGACCGGTTGGTCAAAAAGTAGCTGAGCGGCGTCATATTGTGCTGTTTGGCAATGCGGTCATAGGCCTCGACATTAACGACCGAGGTCTGCGCGCCGAGCGACACGGGCGCCGCCATCACGCCCTTGCCACCAGTTTCCTCATTTTCGATCTCATACTCGTAATAGACCATCGGAATCGTGTAGAGCACGGCCTTGTCACCCTCGCCGGCATGCGACTCATAGCTTACGCTTGCGCTGACCGTGCGCTCGCTCCGGTAGTCATAGCATCCCTCGGCGGCAAAATCGACTGAAGCATTCATCGCGACCAGGGGCGGACCGGTCTGTACCTCGACGGCAACGCCCAACTCGGCGCCAATGGTATAGCCCTGGGATGTCCCCGTGCCCTTTTCCTCTCCGTATGACGTGCCGCCCAACACCAGATAGCCGTATGCCTGCTCCAGATCCTCAACATAGGGCGCATCCTGCAGCACGGCAAGCACGCGCGGGTTGGTATAGACCTTGTAGCGGTCCTTGTACGTGATCTTGACGCTGTCGTTGTCGACATCGGGCAGCGCGAGCGAGATAAATGTGCCGTAGGTAGTGCCGCGACGGTTGCTCTCGCTAATCACCTGCTCCTCGCCGCGGCGCACCTTTCCGTTCTCGTCGAGCGAAAAATGCGAGGCGGTCATCCAATAGTAGTCATCGTTCTTGCGCAGGTCCTCGTCGCGGTGCTTGCCCACCACGGCGATAAAGCTCTCGTTATAGCGGTCCGAACCCGAGACGCTGCCCGCCTTGACGTCGCTGATCCACACCTGTTCTATACCCTTGTGGTCATGCTTGTTGCTGCTGTTGTATTGCTGACCGCTCATGCTCATGGTTCCGACCATGGACCCCAAGCCCTGAGCCCCGCTCTGCGCCGTGTTGCAGGCAAAGTCGCGGAACACATCGCCGCCCACGAGCACCTCGTCAACCGCCAGCTGCTCGGACAGGCCGTCAAGGTTGGCAGTGGCAAGGGCAATAGGCGCCAAGGTGCACGGATAGCGCTTATCCTGAGCGCTATCCTTCCATGCGCTGTTGGGCACATGCATCAGCCCATAGGAGGCGAGGAGCCCGTCTCTGTATTCCTTACAATCGGAAAGCTTGAACTCGCCAGACTCCGAGTCAAAATACGCGTAGCGGTACAGCGCGCCGTACAGCCCCTTGCTGCCGTCAGAAGCGCCGTAATCAAAAGCGCTGCGTTGCCAGTCATAGCCCGCAAGAATAAGGCCCGTGACGGTTTCACCCGTCTTCTTTCCTTCTTCATCGTAGGCGGCAAACGTGCCGAACGTCGCATTCGCAGCGACCATGGTCTTGCCGTTCGCGGAGAGGGAGATTGCGCCCGCGTCGCCCAGAGCATCGACATGGACGAGCGCACCCTTGGATGCATCCCACGAAAACAGCTCGCAATGCGTCGACTTATCAATATTCTTCTTGCCGTAGGGTGCCGAGACCACGATGGCGAGGTCATCGCAAAAATCGCGATCGAGGTCGCCGGCCGCTAGCGAAACGACAGGAGCTGACTGAAGCTGCGTCCAGGAGTCGTTCCCGCCCTTGTTGTGCGTGGTGTAGTCCGCAGCGTTACCGGCATCGATCTTGACGACGCTTTGCTTCCAGTTGCCGCCCTCCAAGTCATACATGTCGACTACAGCCTTGCGCACGCCGTTCTCGTCGACATAGCAGCCCGCGTAGACAAAAAGCTCGTCGACGCCGTCGCCATCGACATCGCCCGCCTCGACATCAAAGACGGCGTCGTGCTCTTGCAGGTAACCGGCATCCAGGTACTTAAAACGGCCTTCGTACATCATATTAGTGTTGACCGGCACCGGCAGGTGTGTGTCGAGAGTGCGCGTACGCCCGTTGCTAAACGAGTAGAGGACCAGCTCAACCTTTCCGGCGTATGACTTGCCGTCAATCGTCGTGGAGGAACTGTCGCCGTAGGCACGGAACTCGGCAACGCGGCTCTTTTTGCCCGTGCTGGCGTCGCTGCAGAACTCAACACTCGTGGCGTGAATGCCCGAGAAACCGTTGTTGTCGTTGGCGAGTACTGTTGAGGACTCATTGTTGCTTAGGTACGACCAGGTGCCGCCACCGTAGTCGCTATGCTTGTAGAGATCGCTGTTCGTATCGAAGTTGTTGACGTTTTGCCAGAACTTTGCGGCGCCCCACACACTTCCATAGCCATCGGTGAGTTTGCTGCTGCCGCCAATGTCACCGCGCTCGACGTTCTCGAGCTTGTCGCGCAGAGTGTAGCGATTGCCATGGCTACCGTTAGCTGCCATATAGACCTCGCTGCGCGTGGCAAACGTCGTGGGGGTATCAGTGGAATAGGGGCCAACGGTATCGGCCGGAATGTCCTCGCTCGTGCCCAGACCCAGGGCTTGATAATCCTGCTCGGTCATATCGGTGATTGCGGGCGCGTCTGCCGCCTGGGCAACCTGGGGCGTGGCCGTGAAGCAGGCGACGCTCGTGGCGATCAACGCAGCAAGCGCCGCCGTCCCAACAAGCGGGATTTTCGACAGCCTACGGATACGGGGTGTGGAACGTACATGAGGGACCTCGCTTTATTCGAGTGGAGTGGACTCATTTTTACAAATGATACGTCCGATGCCCGATATCACGTGTCTCATTTTCGCCAACGGCGTGTCTCATTTTTGAGAATCCGAGATGCCGCGGAAATCTTATCCCAGCTCAAAGGCCATTTCTGGGATGTATTTTCCGTCGAGTGCCTCATCGGGAAACTGCATCCCATTTCAAGCGTCGATTCTGGGACGCATTTTCCCCTTAGACCCTCAACCGGAAACCGCATCCCACTTTGAGCGCAAATTCCGGGATGCATTTTCCGCTTGAGCCTCATTGGGAAACGGCGTCCCACTTTGAGGGCTGATTGTGGGATGCATTTTCCGGTTTTGCTCTCATTGGGAAAATGCATCCCGTTTCTTGACCGAATAATGGGACGCAATTTCCCGTTGGAGCGCCTTTGGGAAAGTGTGTCCCGCTTCGACCGCCCAGAGTGGGATGCACTTTCCGCAAAGCACCTCAACGGGAAACTACGTCCCATTCCAAAGGCAAATTCCGGGACGCACTTTCCGAAACCCCGCCCATCCGGAAAGCCCGTCCCACTCTGAATACATCCAGCGAACATATGCGAGCGTGTTGTCCAGAACGGCCTCGTCATCGGGGTGATGGAAAATATCGTCCCAGACGCTTGCCATCGTTGCGCCCACGAGTGTCAAGAAAAAAGCCTCGAGGATTTCGAGGCTTTCACCATTTGTATTGTTTTGCACGAAGGACCACGAACGGCGAAGCTACTCTCCCAGCACGGCCTTCTTGGCGGCTGCAGCCATGTTGTCCAGGTCTTCCTTGGTGGGATGGTCCTTCGCGGCAACCCAGTTGTCGAGCAGCATCTTAAATCGGGCGTTTTCGGGATCTTGCTCGAGCATGGCCTCGTAGCGCTGCTTGACCGCGGGGCCCATCTTGCCCTGGCACATCGCCCAGCCCGCAAGCTCGGCATCCCCAGCCAAATTGGAAGTTACGCGGTCGATAATCTGCTGATAGTAGCTCTGGTCGGCGCCAAAACCGCAGGTGCCAAACAGGAAGACGCGCTTGCCGTGCAAGGCGGAGAGCAACGCCGCGACCGAAGGTGTGCACGCGCCCTTGTCGCACCAAAAACCGACGAGCACCGTGTCGGCCGCGCAGGCGCCCTGCGCCTCGAGCGCAACCTGATCTGCGTCCGCATCGTCGCTCAACGCCGCGGCGTGGACAAACTCAACGCCCGCAGCCTGCAGAGTGCGCTTGATCGCACCCGAAACCATCCTGGTATTACCGCTCTTGCTGTTAACCACCAAAGAGCACGTCATAGTCACGTTGCCTCGTTTCCCCCAAAACTAAAGCCACTAATGCAATTTATTAGATGAATATCTTAGTACTAACGTGACAGATGTAAACCACCGTCTGTCGATTGGCGACGCAGACGACATCTTTGGACAGATTTCGAACAGTATGTACTTCGGATTGAAACCGCCACAGAACGTTTCACGAATGGCCGAAAAACTGTTTCACAAAACGCCGTCAAATTGTTTCACATAATATCGTCAATTTGTTTCACGGAATACCATCAAATTGTGTCATGGTTTTTCATCAAAATGTTTTACGCGCTGGTAAGATGCTATAAAACAAAATGTTTCTTTGAATGGCGGGAAGTACGATGACTAGGTATATGAGTAGATGTATCGATCGCTCAATCGAACGCGATCTTGGCATTTTTGGTGCCGTGCTCATTCAGGGACCGAAGTGGTGCGGAAAGACGACTACGGCCCAGCGATTCGCTGAATCATCGTTGTCTCTCTCCGACCCTGCCGGAGACTTTGCCGCACTGCAGCTTGCCAGGATCGACCCAGCTCAAGCAATAGTCGGCGCAACGCCGAGACTCATCGATGAGTGGCAGGAAGAGCCAAAACTGTGGGACGCAATACGTTTCGAATGCGATCGTCGGACCGGTGAGCCAGGGCAGTTTTTGCTTACGGGGTCAGCAACACCAAACGACGCCGACCAACCGATGCACAGCGGCATCGGGCGCATATCACGTTTGCGCATGGAAACAATGACTCTGGCCGAACTCGGGGTTTCCTCAGGGGCGGTCTCGCTCGAAACGCTGCTTAACGGATGCCCCATCAAAGCGGCACTTGGATCCATCAACGGCATCGCCGATATCGCCGATTTGCTATGCCGTGGTGGTTGGCCTCAGGCGGTTGGCAAGACGACTGCCGATGCAATGCGTATATCCGCTGCCTACATCGACGGTGTCTGCGAATCGGATGTTTCGAGGGTTGACGGCGTGAAGCGTGACCCAGAGAAAGTCAGGGCTCTTCTGTCTTCGCTTGCGCGCAACGAATCCACTCTTGCCGGCGAAAAGTCTCTTGAGAAAGACCTCGGCGGTGAGGTATCGAGAAGTACGCTGCGGCGCTATACGGATGCCTTGCGCAGAATACACATCATCGATGATATCCCGGCTTGGCATCCGGCGCTCAGGTCTCCGGTAAAGCTGCGGCAAAGTGCAAAAAGGCACCTCGCCGACCCTTCGCTTGCCGTCGCACTGCTCGGAGCAAATCCGGAGTCATTGGCATCCGACCCGAAGACGCTGGGACTGCTCTTCGAATCCCTCGTCCTGCACGACCTTAAGGTCTATGCAGCCGCAAATGACTCATCGGTGTCCCACTACCACGACGCCGACGATCTCGAGGTCGATGCCGTTATACACAGGCGCGATGGAACTTGGATTGCCGTGGAAGTAAAACTCGGAAGCCCGCAGATCCCCGAGGCGTCTGCAAACCTGCTTCGACTCGAGCGCAAGCTGGTCGAACGCGGCGAGAGGCCTCCCGCGGCCAAACTCATCGTCATCGGGTTCGGCATGCCGGTCCACACAACGCCCGAGGGCATCATCGTTGCCCCCGTTGACACGCTCGCGCCCTAGCGCTGCGTTACATGTCCCGCGTCTTGCTCACTGGGCGAATTGGCTGCGGTAGAGCTCGGCGTAGAAGCCGCCTGCCGCTAGCAGCTCGTCGTGCGTGCCGCGCTCGATAATCTGCCCGTCGCGCATCACCAGAATGCAGTCGGCGTTGCGGACGGTGCTCAGGCGGTGCGCCACGACAAAGCTTGTGCGACCGGCCATGAGCTCGTCGAATGCCGCCTGCACCTGCAGCTCGGTGCGGGTATCGATACTCGAGGTCGCCTCGTCCAGCAGCAGAATCGCCGGGTCGGTGAGCATGACGCGCGCGATGCACAGCAGCTGTTTTTGACCCTGGCTAAACGTGCCGCCGTCCTCGCCGATGACCGTATCGTAGCCGCCTGGCAACTGCACGATAAACTTGTGCGCGTGCGCGCGCTTGGCGGCTTCGACAACCTGCTCGCGCGTAGCTCCTGGGCAACCGTAAGCGATGTTGTCCGCCACCGTGCCCTCGAACAGCCACGTATCCTGCAGCACCATGCCAAAGGCGCGGCGCAGGCTTGCGCGCGTGTAGTCACGCGAGGAACGGCCATCGACCGCAATGCGACCGGCATCGATATCGTAAAAACGCAGTAGCAAATTGATGAGCGTCGTCTTGCCGCAGCCCGTGGGGCCGACCAGGGCAAAGCGCATGCCGGGCTTGGCCTCGATGCAGATGTCCTGCAGCAGCTTGCGGTCGGGCACGTAGCTAAAGTCCACATGCTCAAAGGCGACCTCGCCCTTCGGGGCGGTAAGCTCAACGGCATCTGCGGCGTCGGGCTCCTGCTCGCGTGCATCGAGCAGCGCGAACATGCGGCGCGCCGAGGCGTACGCGGTCTGGATCTGCGTAATGACGTTGGTGACCTCGTTGAACGGCTTGGTGTACTGGTTGGCATAGGACAGGAAAATCTGCACGCCGCCCACCGTGAGCGCCGCGGGCACGCCCGTGATCACGCCCACGCAGCCGATGACGGCAACCACGGCGTAGATGATGTTATTGATAAAGCGCGTACCGGGGTTGGAAAGCGAGCCCATAAACTGCGCGCGCTCGCCTGCCGCATAAAGCTCGGCGTTGAGGGCGTCGAAGCGCTGCTGAGCGCTCGGGCCGTAGGCAAACGCGTCCACGAGCTTTTGCTCGCCTACGTACTCCTCGATATGACCACCGAGCTGCCCTTGAATACGCTGCTGTGCCGTAAAGCTTTTGTTGGAGAGCTTGGCGATGGCGCCGGCCGCAAAGATGGAGAGCGGCGTGACGAGCACCACCACGAGCGTCATGGTCAGGTTGATGGAGAGCATAAACGCGAGCGTGCCCACGATGGTGATGACGCCGGTAAAGAGCTGCGTAAAGCCCTGCAGCAGACCGTCGCCCACCTGGTCGACGTCGTTGACCACGCGGCTCATAAGGTCGCCGTGGGCATGGCTGTCGATAAAGCTGAGCGGCATACGGCTGAGCTTATCGCTCGCCTCCACGCGCATGTCACGCACCGTCTCGTAGGACAGGCGGTTAACGCAATAGCCCTGTAGCCACTGGAAGGCCGCGGCCCCCACCACGACGAGCGCGAGTTTGGTAACAAGCGGCAGCAGCGCGTCGAAGTCCACCTGCCCGGCGGCGACGATAAGGTCGATGCCCTCGCCGATGAGAATGGGCGTATAGAGTTGCAAGATCACCGAGACGGCGGCACTCACAAACGACGCTACAAACGAAATGCGATGCGGGCGAACATAGCCCAGCAGGCGGCGGGTCACCGCACCCACGGGATAGCGCTCGGGATCGCCGGGCTGGCGCGGACCGTCGCCCAGGTCGTTGAGGTTATCGTTACCGGACACGTTGGCCGTCATCGTGGCGACCGAACCGGAGGAAGTGTACGGATTCATTTAGCAGCCCTCCTTTGCGCAAGTGGATGCCGGGGCAGCCGGGGCGGACGCGGGACTTGGGACGGACGTGGGCGCCGCACTCCCCTGCTGGCCCTCGAGCTCCTCGCGGCGCAGCTGCGACTGGCAAATCTCGCGATAGAGCTGGCAGGTCGTGTACAGCTCATCGTGCGTGCCCAGGCCCGCAACCGAGCCGTGGTCGAGCACGCAGATTATGTCGGCGTCGCGTACGGTCGAGACGCGCTGGCTCACGATGACGGTCGTGAGCGGCAGACCACCCTCGGCGGCACCGCGCACGCTGCGCTCGCGGATGGCATGGCGAAGCGCCGCGTCGGTCTTAAAGTCGAGCGCCGAGGCGGAGTCATCCATGATTAGGACCTGTGGAGAGCCCACCAGGGCACGTGCGATGGTCAGGCGCTGGCGCTGGCCACCGCTAAAGTTCTTGCCGCCCGCCTCGACCGGGGCATCCAGGCCTTGGGGCTTGTTGCGCACGAATTCGCTGGCCTGCGCCATATCGAGCGCCGCCCAGAGCTCATCGTCGGTCGCCGCCTCGTCGCGCCAGGTCAGGTTGCTACGGATAGTACCGCTCACGAGCGACGCGCGTTGCGGAACGGTCGCAACCACATGGCGCAGTTGATCGAGCGACCAGGTGCGCACGTCGGCGCCCATCACACTCACGCTGCCGGTGCTCGCGTCGTACAGGCGCGGGATAAGCGAGACGAGCGTGGACTTGCCGCTACCCGTGCCACCGATGATGCCGAGCGTTTTACCCAGCGGCAGCTCCAGGGTCACGTCATTGACGGCGTTGGCGGCATCCGTGCCAAAGGAGAAGCTCGCATGGTCAAAGCTCAGCGCGGAGACCGGAACAGCGCCACCCGCCAGGTCGCTCGGCTCGGGCAGCGCAACCGGCTGGTTGCCCCCGTCGGTGATGCTCGGCTCGCAATTGAGCACCTCGTTGATACGCGACGCGCTGGCACTCGCCTTGGTAAAGACCACCACTAAGTTGGCAACATACACGATAGAGGTGAGGGTCTGCGTCATGTAGTTGACGAACGCCATGACCTGGC
>URIJ01000063.1 GCA_900547835.1 uncultured Collinsella sp. | reverse complement strand
CGCTCGATATCCCCGTAGGTGCAGATTACCTGCAGCTGCCAGCCGGGGCGGCCTTTCTTGCAATAAACGGGCAGCCAGTGCACCTCGCGCGCACCGGCCTCGCGCAGGCGGTCGGCGGCGTAGGCGAGTACCTCGGGCGACGCATCGTCGATGTCGCATTCCAGCTTGACGATGGTCTCGGGCGCATCGGTCTCGCGAGACAGCGGAGATTTGCTATCGCATGGCATACGGTCCGGCTCCTTTCCGCACGGGCTCGTTTTGTTCATCCAAACGCTAGCACATCGCGGGCGGCGCAGGGGCGGCGTCATGGGATAGGTGCGACTTTTGCTGGGCGCAAGTGCTGGCGCGCTCCAACGCCGGCCCGCTCCACTCAAACGTGTACGTCAGCCTCCAAACATGTCATTTTTGCAGCTTTTTGAGGCTGATGTACATGTTTTGAGAGCGCAAGCGAGGCCGCACCGCGCGCCGCACAGCCTTTCCAATCGATTTCGACCCCTGGCGTGCCCGGCGTGTTGAAAGCTGCGCCATTACAATGGAGCGGATTCGCCAAATGCAAAGGAGTCTCCATGTCCGCATGTCCGCTGGTCGATTGCCATACCCACACCTCGTTTTCGGACGGGCATGCCTCGTTTGAGGAGAACGTCCGCGCTGCCGCGGCTGCCGGATGTCAGGTCATGGTCTCGACCGACCACCTCACCCTGCCCGCCAGTATGGACGCCAGCTGCGAGGTGCAGGTTGTCGAGGGCGACCTGCCGGCACATCGCCTGGCATTTGAGGACGCCCGCAAGCTCGCCGCGCAAATCGCGCCGGAGCTCACCTTTATCTACGGTTTTGAATGCGATTGGTACGAAGGCTGCGAGCCCTTGGTTGAGCGCTGGTCCGATGGCGCCGTGGTGCGCCTGGGCAGCGTACATTGGATCGGCGACCCCGGCGATATCATGGCCGGGGCCGCAGGCACGGCGGGAACGGAAAATGTCGCTCGCCCCGATACGCCAGATTCGCTCTGTGGCTGGATCGACGACGACACCAACCTGCACGTCTGGGAAAATCTGAGCGTGCGCGGCGTATGGGAGCGCTATGTCGACGACTGGTGCCACGCCTGCGAGAGCTCGCTCAACTTTGACGTGATGGCCCATCCCGACCTAGTTATGCGTTTTTCGAAGGAGGGCTTCGCGCCCGACTTTGACCCCACGCCACTCTGGGAGCAGATGGCCGAGTGCGCCCACGACACGGATCGCCGCGTTGAGGTTTCGACCGCCGCGCCGCGCAAGGGCCTCGACGATTACTATCCCGCGACCGGTCTGTTGCGTTGCTTCGCCCACGCCGAGGTGCCGATCACTTTTGGCTCGGACGCGCACCGCGCCTGCGATATCTGCTGGAACATCCGCGAAGCCCAGGCCCACGCCTACGAATGTGGCTACCGCACCTTCGACATCCCCCACCCCACCGGCGAATGGGAATCCACGCCCCTCTTCTAACCCATCCCCTTCATCAGTTGCGGTGAAATAGGGACCGTTTTGCCTGATGAAGCGTTTAAACAGTCCCTATTTCACCGCAACTTCCATGGGGCCAGGGTAGCTAATTTAGGTTTGACTTAGTGGCGGCGGGCGTTGAGTTCGCCGGCCAGCTCGTCGAGGGTGATGCCGTAGCGCTCGAGCGTCACGAGCAGGTGGTAGACCAGGTCGCCGGCCTCGTAGCGGATGTGATCGTGGTCGTTATCCTTGCAGGCCATGATCACCTCGCTCGCCTCCTCGGCAAGCTTCTTGAGCAGCTCATCCTCGACGTCGGTCAGCAGACGCGCGGTATAGCTCTCCTGCGGCGATGCATCACGACGACCGTGAATCACCTCGGCCAGACCCGTCAGCGTCTCACCGATATTTCCATCCTGAACATTCGCGGTGCGCACACCCATGGTTCAATCCTTTCTGGTTGGCCAAGCGCCTAGTCGAGCGCCCGCCCTACGCGAGTTTCTTAAAGAAGCAGGTACGGTTGCCGGTATGGCAGGCCGGACCCGGCGAGTCGACCTTGACCAGCAGCGTATCGTTATCGCAGTCGGCCCAAAGCTCCTTGACCTCCTGCATGTTGCCGCTCGTCGCGCCCTTGTTCCAGAGCTCCTGACGGCTGCGGCTCCAAAACCACGTGGTGCCGGTCTTAAGCGTCAGCCCCACCGATTCCTCGTTCATCCAAGCAACCATAAGCACCTCACCGGTGTCATACTGCTGAACCACACAAGGAATCAGCCCCTTGGCGTCGTATGTAAGCTTTGAAGGATCGGTTATCTCTTCCATTTCTCTCCCCAATTTAAACCCCACAGGTCGGCGAGGGTTGCCCAGGTGCCCGAGATTCCGAGCGACAAGCCCGACGACGCGTACTTAAGTACGCGAGGAGGGTTGGAGCCGGAAGGTCGGGTGCCTGGGCAAGCCGCAGCGCTAGAAGTCCAACCTGACAGGGATGCCCTGCGACGCCATATACTCCTTCACCTGGCGAATGCTGAAGGTTCCAAAGTGAAAGACGCTGGCCGCCAGTACGGCGTCGGCTTCGCCCTCGATCACGCCCTCGGCAAAATGCTCGAGCGTGCCCACGCCGCCGCTCGCGATGACGGGGATTGGCACCGCGCGCGCCACGGCGCGGGTGAGCGCCAGGTCAAAGCCAGCCTTGGTGCCGTCGCGATCCATGCTGGTGAGCAAGATCTCGCCGGCACCGCGACGAGCCGCCTCCTCGGCCCATGCCACCGCATCGATACCCGTGGCGTTGCGGCCTCCTGCGGTAAAGACCTCCCACTTGTCGGCACCGGATGCGCCAGGCAAGCCGACGCGCTTGGCATCGATCGCCACGACCACGGCCTGGCTGCCAAACGCCGCGGCAGCCTGGCTAATCAGCGACGGGTCGCGCACGGCGGCAGAGTTGAGCGACACCTTGTCGGCACCGGCGGCAACCATGGTTCGCATGCCCGCCAAGTCGCGGAAACCGCCGCCCACGGTATAGGGAATGGCGAGCTCCTCGGCCGCGTGCGCCGCCATCTCGATGGTCGTCGCGCGGTTGTCGCTCGTGGCGGTAATGTCCAGGAAGACGACCTCGTCTGCACCCTCGCGGTCGTAGGCACGGGCAAGCTCCACCGGATCGCCCGCATCGCGCAGGCTCACGAAGTTGACGCCCTTGACCACACGGCCGTCCTTAACATCCAGACAGGGAATCACGCGTTTGGTAAGCATAGGCTACTCCTCCCCTCGTGCAGCGGCCAACGCCTGTACCAGCGTAAAGTTGCCCTCGTAGAGTGCGCGACCGGTAATGGCACCTTCAATCGCTCCCTTACCCACCGCGGCCAGCGCGCGGATGTCGTCAAGCGTCGAGATGCCGCCCGAAGCCACGACGGAAAAGCCCGCGACCTCGGCCACATGGCGATATGCCGCCACGTCGATGCCCGTCTGCATGCCATCACGCGCGATGTCGGTATATACCAGATGCTTAAAGCCCAGCTCGGAAAGCTGCGCCACGGCATCGTCGAGTGCCACGCCCGCGCCATCGCGCCAGCCGTTCACCTTGACCTGGCCGTCACGGGCGGCAATGTCTGCCACCAACAGCTCGCCAAAGCCTTGGGCTGCCACCTCGGCAAAACCCGGCTCAGTCACCAGCACGGTGCCCAGTGCGATGCGACGCGCGCCGTAGCCTGCCAGCTCGTCGATGCGCGCGAGCGAGCGAACGCCGCCGCCCACGTCCACCGACAGACCGTCGACGCCGCAGATGGCCTTGATCGCCGCCGAGTTGGCAGCGCACGCGTCCTCGTCCTCGCCAAAGGCAGCGGACAGGTCGACGACGTGCACCCAACTCGCACCCTGCTCGGCAAACGAGCGAGCAACGGCCACGGGGTCGTCGGAATATACCTTGCAGCGGCTGCGGTCGCCGCGCTCCAGGCGCACAACCTTGCCGCCGATCAGATCGATTGCGGGAAACAGGATCATCGGCCAGCCTCCTCGACGATGTTGACGAAGTTCTTAAGGATGCGCTGACCCAGCGCGGAGGATTTCTCGGGATGGAACTGGCAGCCCCACACGTTGCCATGACGCACGATGCACGGGAAGCTCCGCGTATAGTGCGTGCGCGCCAGCACATCGGCGGCATCGGCATCGTCTGCTACCGCGTAGCTGTGGGTGAAGTACATGTTGGCACCCTCGGCAAAACCAGCAAGCAGCGGATCGACCGCGCCGGCGGGCGTCATGTGCACCTGGTCCCAGCCCACGTGCGGCACCTTCAGGCGACTCGATTCCAAGCGCGTACACGAACCGCGCATGATGCCCAGGCCATCGACCCAGGGGCCGCCAGACTGCTCAGGGGTGCTGCCGTCTGCAGCCATGCCCTCGTCCGCAGGCACGCCCTCGTTGCCGCGCTCAAAAAAGAGCTGAAGGCCCAGGCAGATGCCGAGCAGCGGAGTTCCGGCGGCGACGGCGTCGAGCACCGCGTCCGCCTCGCCGCTCTGACGCATAAAGGCGATCGCGTCATAGAACGCGCCCACGCCCGGGATGACCAGGCCGTCGGCGCGGCGGATCTGCTCCGGGTCGTCCGACGTGCAGGCAGCGGCACCGGCGCGCGCAAGCCCGCGCACGACGCTCGACAAGTTGCCCTTGTGGTAGTCGACCACCACAATCTTCGGTTCGCCCACGCGACCCCTCCTCCTCGTCTTGTCCGAAAACCACCACAAAGGGGACAGGCACCTTCGTAGTGGTTTTACCTTTGTAGCGGTTACAGCGAGCCCTTGGTGCTGGGGATGCCCTGCACGCGGGGATCGAGCTCGCAGGCGTGGCGCATCGTGCGGCCCACGGCCTTAAAGGCAGCCTCGATAATGTGATGCGAGTTGCCGCCCGCCAGCTCGCGCACATGCAGCGTGAGCTTGGCGTCGCGCGCAAAGGCGTAGAAGAACTCGACGGCCAGCTCGGTATCAAAGCTGCCCACGCGCTCGGTGGGCACGGGCAGCTCGCAGTAGGCCTGCCCGCGGCCCGAAATATCAACGGCGGCCATCACGAGCGTCTCGTCCATGGCAATCGCCGCGTCGGCAAAGCGCGTAATGCCCGCCTTGTCGCCCAGCGCCTGACAAAACGCCTCGCCCAGCACAATACCCGTGTCCTCGACGGTGTGGTGCGCATCGACCTCCACGTCGCCCACCGCGTGCACCGTCAGATCGAACAGACCATGGCGGCCAAAAGCGTTGAGCATGTGGTCGAAAAACGGCACGCCGGTCGAGATATCGCACACGCCAGATCCGTCCAGGTCGAGCTTTACGACAATGTCGGTCTCGCCCGTCTTGCGGGTTACCTCGGCATAGCGGTCCATCTACATCTCCTCCTTCACCAGCGCGGCAAACGCGGCCAGCACCTCGTCGTTTTCCTGCGGGGTACCCACGGTAATGCGTAGGCAGTCCGCGAGCCCCGGCGCGTAGCTAAAGTCGCGCACCAAAATCGAATACTCGTCGCGCAGACGCTCGCGCACGCGCGTGGCATGCGGCGTGCGCACGAGCACAAAGTTCGCCGCGCTCGGCCACGCCTCCACGGGCAGACCCTCGGCAGCCATTGCGCGTAGGGCGCACAGCTCGCGCTCGCGCTCGGATGCAACCTGTGCCACTACGGGCGCGTACGCATCGCGGGCACGCACGCAGGCAAGCGCGGCGGCCTGGCTCAGCACGTTAACCGAGTAGATTTGGCGAATCGCCGCAAACACATCGATGACCTCGGGCGCCGCGATCACATAGCCCAGACGCGTGCCGGCAGCGCCAAACGCCTTAGACAGCGTATGTAAAATCACCAGGTTGGGATGCTCGGCGATAAGGCCCTGCGCCGTGGTGGCCGCGCCAAACGAATCGTCGGCAAACTCAACGTAGGCCTCGTCGACCATCACCATGCCGGGGCACGCATCGCACAGGGCCGCGACAAAGTCGAGCGGTGCCACGTCACCCGTGGGATTATTGGGCGAGGTCACGATCGCCAGATTGCACTCGGGAGCCGCCGCAAGCACCGCCGCCTGGTCGAGCTCAAAGGTCGCCGGGTCGCGCCACACGTCGCGCACCTCGGTCTGGCACAGAGACGCAAAGAACGCATACTCGCTAAAGCACGGCGGGCAGTTGAGCAGGGTCCGTCCCGCGCCGCCAAACGCCAGCAGATAGTTATAGAGCAGCTCGTCGCCGCCGTTGCCCACGCAGATGTTCTCGCGCGTCACGCCATGCCAAGCAGCCAGTTCGTCGCGCAGGTCGTTCGACATGGGATCGGGATAGCGGTTGAGCGGCGTAGCGGCGAGCGCCGCGTCAATCGCCTCGCGCACGCCGGCCGGCACGGGATAGGTGTTCTCGTTGGCCGAAAGGTTAATGCGCGTGGGCGTAAAGTTGGGATCATAGGGCTCAATACCGGCCAGGTAAGGCTGGACGAGCTCCTTCATGCGGGGTGAAAGCTCGGCCATATTAGGCCTCCTCGCCGGCCGCACCGGCGGCACTGCTCGCAGCCGCCGCCAGGTCTACGCCCTCAGCAACCGTCGCCACGGCGTCGCCCGGCCAGGCAACCTTGGTCAGGTCGGCCGCGGCCAGCGACTCGGCACTCACGGCATCCTCGCCCTGCTCCAGCACACGGCGACGAAGAGCGGCGGAAAGCGCGTGTGCCCACAGGCCCTCGGCCTCGGCCAGGCGCTGCGTAGCAGGAGCGTCGGAGAGCAGACCTTCGGGCGTATAGCAAATGACGCTCGAGCGCTTAACGAACTCTTCGACCGAAAGCGGGTTGGAGAACATGGCCGTGCCGCCGGTCGGCAGCGTGTGGTTGGGGCCGGCGACGTAATCGCCGAGCGGCTCGGAGCTCCAAGCGCCCACAAAGATGGCGCCGGCGTTGCGAATGCCGCCGAGCAGGCCCATCGCGTCCTTGCAGTGCAGCTCAAGGTGTTCGGGTGCCACGGTGTTCACGGCCTCGACGGCGGCAGCCATGTCGGCGGCAACCACGATGGTGCCTTCGTTGTCGAGCGAAGCACGCGTGATTTCGGCGCGTGGCGACTGCGCTACCAGAATGTCGATACCAGCCTCGACCTCGCGCGCAAACTGCTCGTCGCAGGTCACCAGATAGCAGGCTGCCAGCGGATCGTGCTCGGCCTGGGCCATCAGGTCGGCCGCGACCACCATGGGCTTGGCCGTGGCATCGGCCAGTACGCAGACCTCGGAGGGGCCAGCGACCATGTCGATTCCCACGTCGCCCGAGACAATCTGCTTGGCCGCGGCGACAAAGGCGTTGCCCGGGCCGGTGATCTTGTCGACGCGCGGAATGGTCTCGGTGCCGTACGCCAGCGCGGCCACGGCCTGGGCGCCGCCCACCATATAGATCTCGTCCACGCCGCCGAGCTTGGCAGCCGCAAGCGTATACGGGCTGATCAGGCCATCTTTTTGCGGCGGAGTCACCATGACCACGCGCTTGACGCCGGCCACCTTGGCGGGGATGGCGTTCATGAGCACAGTGGAGGGATACTGCGCGCGGCCTCCCGGCACGTAGATGCCGGCCGCGGCAAGCGGGGTCACCTTAACGCCGAGCATCGTGCCGTCCGGGCGCGTGGTAAACCAGCTCTGCTCGACCTCGCGCTGGTGGAATTCGCGAATCTGACGCGCGGCCTTCTCGAGCGCGGCGACAAAGGCCGGGTCGAGGCCTTCGAGCGCGGCATCGATCTGCTCCTGCGGCAGGCGGAAGCTTTCCAGCTCAACACCGTCAAAACGCTGGCAGTAATCGCGCACCGCGGCATCGCCGTTGGCGCGCACGTTGGCCACGATCTCGCGGGCGGCATCGACGATGTTTTGCGGCAGCACGCCCTTGCGGTTGAGCTGGTTGGTAACGAGGCGCTCACCGGGAGCAAGTTTGATGGTCTTCATATCGGTATCCCCTATCGGTCGAGGTTGCGTTTGAGAAACGAGAGACCAGGCGGCGGCGACAATCGCCCCGCAGCCCGGATATGGGGGCGCCCGTGCGTGCTCGCGCTATTGTGCCGAGCCCGCGACGGGCTCAAAATGCTTGTCCTTCACGGCGGCTGCCAGGCGATCGGCCAGGTTCCGCACGCGCGGATCCAGGCGTGCGGAACCCGGGTTGACGAAGAAGCGCGCCGTGCAGTCCATAATGCGGCCGGTGATGACCAGGTCGTTGTCGCGCAGGGTCGCACCCGTGGCGGTAATGTCCACAATGCGGTCGGTCATACCGACGATGGGCCCCAGCTCGATATTGCCGTGCAGCGAAACGATGTCGGCATTCACGCCACGCTCGGCATACCAGGCGCTCGCGATGCGCGGGTACTTGGTGGCCACACGAAGCGACCCGCGGCGGGCATAGTTGCGCTCGGCCTGGCCGGCGCGCCACGCGGGCTCTGCCTCGATAAAGGTGCACAGGCCGTAGCCCAAATCGACCAGCTGCAGCAGGTTGAGGTCGGCCTCGATGAGCGAGTCCCAACCGCAGATGCCGCAATCGGCACCGCCGCAGCCCACAAAGGCGGGCGCATCGCTGGGGCGCACGATGACAAACTCAATATCGCCGACCGCGCCCTCTCCGGCACGCGTATCGCGGCCGCGCACGATCAGGTGACGGCCGGGATCGCGCAGCTCAGAGACGTCCAGACCCGCGGCCTCGAGCACGTCGAGGGTATCGGCCTTAAGCGAGCCCTTGGGCACGGCAATGCGCAGCGGGCCCTCGGCGCCGCGGCCTGCGGCATGGTCGCCATCGGAAGCGGCATCCTCGGCCGAGGTGCGCGCGGCCTCCAGGCGCTCGAGCGAAAAGGCGAAGCCCGCCGCCGGCACCTCAATACCGTCGCCAAATGCGCCGGTAAAGATGGAGTCATAGCGTCCGCCCGAACCGACCGGATCGGGCAAGCCGCCGGCATAGGCCTTAAAGACCAGGCCCGTGTAGTAATCGAAAGAGTTCATGATAGAGAAGTCGAACGACAGCACCTGGGCGTCCTCGGGTGCCAGGCCCTCGACCAGGGCACGCAGTTCGCGCGTGAGCGGCGCGACAATGCCCACCGCCGCCAGAAGCGCGTCGACGCGGTCGAGTACCTCAGCGCCGCCGTGCAAGCGCGGCAGCTCGCTGATGGCAGCCTTGACGGCCTCGGGCTCGGCGCTTGCCGCCACACGGGCATCGAGGCCCACAAAGTCGTTGGCGTGCACGCAGCGCAGCGCCTCGGCAGCCAGCTCGCGATCTTCGCACGCCGCAAGCAGTTCCTTAAACGGACGAACGCTGCCCGCAATAATGCGCGCATCGGGCAGCGCCAGCTTGCGCATGGCCTCCGCCACCAGCGAGACGATCTCGACATCGCCCGCGGTGTCGCCCACACCGATAAGCTCAAAACCCAACTGCGTAAACTGACGCGAGCCGCCGGCATTGCGCTGGCACTCGCGAACCACCGGCGCCTCATAGCGCAGGCGCAGCGGCAGATCGGCCGCGCGCATGCGAGTCGAAACCAAGCGCACGATCGGCAGTGTGTTGTCGGGACGGACCACCAGCAGGCGGCCGTCATCATCAAAGAGCTTAAACGGGGTGTCCGCAATGCGGCCACCCTCCTCGAGAGAGCCCTTGTCCTCGAGCAGCGGCGTCTCGACCGGCAGGTAATGATGCTCCCTAAAGCAGCCCTTCACCGTCAGCGCAATCTCCTCGCGCGCCTGAGCCTCCTCGGGCAATATGTCCCGGAATCCCCACGGTGTGGCCGTCATCTGGTGAGCCTCCTCATGCTGTGTTTCATATAGAACAGAAGACCGGCATAGCTCCGCCGGTCTTCTGGGTACTTTAGCATACTAGAGTGTTTGCGGGGAAAATCCTTGTCCGCAGCTCACACCGTATTCATTTGGAAACATAGGGGGCAGATTGCCCGCAGCTCACCTCTACAGCGAAGGGCATCGCCAGCTCTTCTGGAAACAAGGGACCTCGGGCAAAAAGTTGGACCATCAGGTCCGGTTTGGAGTCCGCATGACATACTGACCTGCATCGTTCTTTCGGAAACGCATGTTAGAGACTTAGATGCTTTAGAACTCATTCAACGACGACCGAGGGGACGGTATGCCATGCCAAACCCAGCCGCCAGGTACACTAACGAGTTCAGGCGATAGACCGCCGACTACATCATCTCGACGGGCAGGCCGATAACGAAATGCTGCGCAGAGCTCGGCCTGAATTCCAAGACCGTGAACAAATGGGTGCAGAACCACCGGCGCGAGCTTGCCGGCGAACCCGGCCCGAAGGCCGAGGGCTGCGAGCTTCGCGAGGCGAAAAGGCGCATACGCGAGCTCGAGATGGAGAACGCCTTCCTGAAAAAAGCCGCGGCCTTCTTCGTCAAAATCCAAGCG
The DNA here is from genome assembly GCA_900547835.1 of uncultured Collinsella sp. Lineage (GTDB taxonomy): Bacteria > Actinomycetota > Coriobacteriia > Coriobacteriales > Coriobacteriaceae > Collinsella. Next base: position 120 of record URIJ01000063.1, on the reverse strand, counting down.
TAGCCGCGCACTACCGGCTGATGCTGGCAGAGAAGGCTGAATTCCCGGTGAAGCCGATGGCCCGCGTGCTCGGCGTGAGCCGGTCCGGTGCGTGCGGCTGGAGTCGGGCCGTAGGTTCGG
>URIJ01000062.1 GCA_900547835.1 uncultured Collinsella sp. | reverse complement strand
CGCTGCCCATCTGCGCCAAGATCGAGGCCGAGCTTTCCGAGCTCGATCCCGAGGATGCGGCCGACTACCTGGAGAGCTTAGGCCTGGAGCAGCCCGGTCTGGACGTGCTCGCGCAGGCGGCCTATAAGCTGCTCGGCCTGCAGTCGTTCTTTACGGCCGGCGAGATGGAGGTCAAGGCCTGGACGGTTCGTCAGGGCGCGACCGCTCCGCAGGCCGCCGGCGTTATCCACACCGACTTTGAGCGCGGCTTTATTAAGGCCGAGGTCATTGGCTATGACGACTACATCGAGCTCGGCGGTGAGCAGGGCGCCAAGGCCGCCGGCAAGCTGCGTATTGAGGGCAAGGACTATGTCATGGCCGATGGCGACGTCGTGCACTTCCGCTTTAACGTGTAAGGACGACGCACATGTTTAAATATGGCAAAAAAGCCGGCTACATGGGTATTGCGCTGCTCATACTTGCGGTGATTCCGCTGGTGGTCGCAGCGTGTGTTATCCCCAACATTGGTCCCGAGGTGGCAACAAAGTTTAATGCCGCCGGCGAGGCGACGCGCTGGGGCAAGAGCTACGAGTTGCTGGCGCTGCCGGTGCTCAACCTGCTGCTGAGCGTGGTGACGTACTTTACGGCAGGACGCCAGGCTAAAAACAATGATGACTCCGCCGCCATGGCGCGTATCGTGTGCGAACGCTACCTGCGCAACGGTTGCATCACGGGTGTGTTCCTCAACGTGGTTAACGTTTACTTTATGTACTCGGCGATTACCGGAACGGGCTTTGGCCTTGGTTTCTAGCTTGTCCTTTTAGGCAACGAGTCTGCACATATATTCAATGGCTGCTGCGAGGCCGCCGCTCGATCGTGGTTTAAAGACCATGTCGGCGGCGGTCTCGTTTTCGTATCCGGCGCCACGAAGGGCGAGTGCGATGCCGGCTTCTAGAAGGAGCGGCAGGCCGCGTTGGCTGGTTGCGATTACGGCAGCCTGATTGAGCGGGCAGCTGTGCGTTTGGCATTGGATGGCAAGTTCACCTTGCGCCGGGCAAGGGACCAGAACGGCGGCGACGCGACTTGATAGCAATGCAAATGCTGTGCGCTCATCGGGCGAAAGGCATTCGGCTTCAACGACGACGAGCTTGGGCGGTGCGCTGTTTGTGCGAAGCGTGGCTCGGTACATGCGGACCGAAGAACCCGACATAGAAAACTCCTGTGTATTCGGCAAAACGTAAACTATAGTTTACGTTTTTGTTCAGCTCAATTTCAAACTCGGCTGCATGGACGAACGTGCGAAACAGATTCTTGGCAGGCGGGTCGAAGAGACACGCAGGGACCTTGGTATCTCCAAGGTTGATTTTTGTGTGGCGACAGGAATCAGCCGACCCTACCTCGACCGAATCGAAGATGGGACGGCAAATTTCACGCTCAAGGTTCTATTTAAGATCGCGCCCGCCCTTGGCATGACGGTGTCAGAGCTTCTCGAGGGGATCGAATAGGGGATACCCGTCGACAACTGAATTACGCCATCGGGATGCGGTCGTGGTTGACTTGGCTGTAGAACAGGCGCTGAATCTCGGCGGCATCGCGTGACTGGCCGAGTGCCCACATGGTCTTGGCCACGAGCGTCTCGGTGGTCATGTCGTCGCCGCGCAGAATACCCGGATGATCGGCGTAAGCGCGGCCGACCTCATAAACGCCCAGATCGAGGCCCTCTTCGGGGACCTGCGTGGTCATAACGACGGTGCGGCCCGAATCGACCCAGCGAAAAATTGCCTCTTGGAACGACCCGCCCGACTCACCAAACTCGGGGATACCGCCAATGCCAAAGGTCTCCAGAATCACGGCGTCGTAGCTATCGGCAAGGGCGTCGAGGATGCCCGGGTTTACGCCGGGCGTAAGCTTGAGTACAAATACGCGCGGGTCGATGCTGTCGTAGAAACGCACCGGGTTTTCGCCCTGATGCGTGCCGTGAAGCCCGTTGCGCACAATGCGGTCGTTGCGGATATAGGCGATGGGCGGATAGTTGACGCTAATGAACGCGTTAAAGCTCATGGTGCGCTGCTTGCGGGCGCGCGTGCCGGCAATGGTGACGCCGCCAAACACGATCGAAACGTCGTGCGAGTGCTCGTCGAGCGCATAGAGCAGGCTCTGGTACAGATTGAGCTTGGCATCGGTAAAGGGGTTGCCCATGGGCTTTTGCGAGCCGGTGAGCACGATGGGCTTGGGGCTGTCCTGAATCAGGTAGGAAAGCGCTGCCGCGGTGTAGCTCATGGTGTCGGTGCCGTGCAGAATCACGAAGCCGTCGTGGTCGGCATAACCCTCGACGATGACGTCGCGGATACGCATCCAGTCACTCGGGCGCATATTGGTGCTGTCGATGTTCATGGGCTGCACGACGTCGAGCTCGCAGAGGCCCGAGATCTCGGGGACGCTCTGGGCGAGCTCCTCACCGGTCAGGGCGGGGGAGAGGCCGTTGCCGTCCTCGGTCGATGCGATGGTGCCGCCCGTGGCGATGAGAAGGATGCGCTTCATGCTGGTATTCCTATCGTATTTGCCGCCGCAGAGGCGGAGTCGTTCGGCAGTATTGTGGCACAGGGCGTCCAATGTTCAAACGTATTACATCATCTGTCACGTCTGGTAACACTTCAATTGCCGTCAGATAGGGGCCCAGGTCGTGCGTTTGCCGTGCGCTGATGGCTGCGAGGGACGAGAAACCCCATATAACGTGTACACTATGGAGGTTATTTTCGTTCATTCACGCGGGTGGGCACCGGCTCCCCGCCAACAAGAGGGGGAACCATGGATCAAAAGGCTTCCGCAAAGGTCCTCGTACTCGACTTTGGTGCGCAGTACGGTCAGCTCATTGCCCGTCGCGTCCGCGACCTCAACGTGTATTCCGAGATTGTTCCCTGCGACATCTCGGCCGACGAGATTCGCGAGATGAACGCCTCTGCGCTCATCCTTTCCGGCGGCCCGGCCTCCGTGTATGCCGAGGACGCTCCGTCCATCGATCCTGCCATCTTTGACCTGGGCCTTCCCGTCCTGGGCTTTTGCTACGGCCATCAGATCACGGCCGTGACGCTCGGCGGCAAGGTCGGCCACTCCGAGGTGGGCGAGTACGGCCGCGCCACCATCACGCGCACGGCCGGCGCCAAGCTCTTTAACTCCACGCCCATGGAGCAGACCGTGTGGATGAGCCACCGCGACGCCGTGTCCGAGGTGCCCGAGGGCTTTACCGTTACCGCCAGCACCGACGTGTGCCCGGTTGCCGCCATGGAGTGCGTCGAGCGCAAGATCTTCACCACGCAGTTCCACCCCGAGGTCAAGCACTCCGAGTACGGTCAGCAGCTGCTGAGCAACTTCCTGTTTGAGATCTGCGGCCTGGAGCCCAACTGGAGCATGGACAACCTGGTCGAGACCATGACGGCCGAGTTCCGCGAGAAGGTCGGTGACGACCGCGTGATTCTGGCTCTGTCCGGCGGCGTTGACTCCTCCGTCGTGGCTGCGCTGGGCGCCCGCGCCGTGGGCAAGCAGATGACCTGCGTGTTCATCAACCACGGCCTGCTGCGCAAGGGCGAGCCCGAGCAGGTGGAGGAGGTCTTCACCAAGCAGTTTGACGTCGACTTTATCCACGTCCACGCCGAGGACCGCTACGCCGAGCTTCTGGCCGGCGTGACCGAGCCCGAGGAGAAGCGCCGCATCATCGGCACGCAGTTCTGGAAAGAGTTCTTCGCCGTGGCGCAGCAGCTCGAGACCGATGGCAAGCCGGTCAAGTATCTGGCTCAGGGCACCATCTACCCCGACATCATCGAGTCCGGCGCTCGCAAGACGGGCGGTAAGACGGCCACCATCAAGAGCCATCACAACCTGATTCCGTTCCCCGAGGGCGTGCACTTCGACCTTATCGAGCCGCTCGACCACTTCTTTAAGGACGAGGTCCGCGCACTTGGCCTGGCGTTAGGCCTGCCGGGTCACATCGTGTTCCGTCAGCCTTTCCCGGGTCCGGGTCTGGCCATCCGCATCATCGGTGCGGTCGATAAGGAGAAGCTCGAGATCCTCAAGAACGCCGACGCCATCGTGCGCGAGGAGCTCGACGCCTACAACCAGCGTCTGTTTGAGCAGACCGGCGAGCGCAACTCCGAGCACAGCTGCTGGCAGTATTTCGCGGTCCTGCCTGACATCAAGTCCGTTGGCGTTATGGGCGACGAGCGCACTTATCAGCGCCCGATCATTCTGCGTGCCGTCGAGTCCAGCGATGCTATGACCGCCGACTGGGCCAAGCTGCCCTACGACGTGCTGGCCCGCATCTCTGGCCGCATCGTTGCCGAGGTCCCCGGCGCCAACCGCGTGTGCTACGACATCACGTCCAAGCCGCCCGCGACGATCGAGTGGGAGTAGGCTGATAGGGTTCTGACCTGCACTTTTGAGTGCCGCACTGTGCCGCTGAGTTTCGTTTCGTACGAGAGTCATGGCAAAGCCGCCAGCGACGGCGGTGAGTAAATACGGTAATCTGGCCTCCGTTCCCGCGTTGGGACGGAGGCTTTTTCTTTGCCGTTTTACTCCCTTTCACCTGCGATTTCGCGATTTACTCCCCGTATTTCAAGACGGCAAAGTATGGGGCGGTATTCGGAGGAATGGGAGTAAGAATTTATCCCAAGTGAGTAGACGTGCGATTTTTGTCCCCGATAACGAAAAGGGGCCGTTTTAGGTCCTTTGAAACTCAAATCGAACTCAATCGGCTTTTCGGCGGTCTCTGCACGGCGTTTCCCCAGGTGGTTAATGGGGAGTAAAGAATCTCGCCATCTCAATGAAAACGGGAGTAATCAGGGGAAATGCCGCGGCGTACTGCTGTGTGCTGCCGTGTAAGCCACCGCGTCATTTACTCCCCGTTTACGCTTGAAATGCCTTGGCATGCAATGGAGAGTAAAAACTCAGCATACGCAGGTGCGAGCGGAGCTCACCGACTATCCTGGCGCCCTGATTCGGTTTTAGTGGTAGCGAAATGCGGAGAGCTGCTACAGCGAGGCTTTCCAGTCCTCGTACTCGGCGGCGTCGATCTCGCCGTTCTCGAGCCGTGCGCGCTTCTCGGCCCACAGCTGGATCGCCATCGCCGCTTTGGGCGCGTGAGGCGCCTTGGGGTTCAGAGAGAGCCCCGTGCCGTCGGCTGCGGGCACGATGCCGAATGAGTCCTCGAGCCGCACGAGCAGCGATATGAGGTCGCCCGCGGTTTCGACGCCGTAATCCTTGAGGGCGTTGACGGATACGCCTAGTGCTGCGGCGATGGATTCGAGCAGCTCGGGCTTCACGGCGCGGATGCCGCTCTCGTAGTGGCGCACGGCCCCCTCGGTCAGGCCGACCGCCTCGGCAAGCTGCGCTTGCGTCATGCCGCGCGACTTGCGGTACCGCCTTATGTTCTCGCCTACGGACATGCGCCCTCCTCCTGGAATTACGTACCCGCACATCTTACCAGCGTACGCAAATGTACGCAATTCTATTGACAGTACAGATATGTACGTTTACTCTGAATCTGTAAACCGTACGTATCTGTACGCTAATGACAGGAGGAGCCATGGACGAGAAGGTGGCAAAGACGCCGAGACCGCACATGCTGGATGCGGACGAGGTTGCGGAGCTGCTGAGGATCAAGAAAGGCAGCGCCTACGAGGTGATCAGGAAGATAAACGCCGAGCAGGAGGCGCGCGGGCGCGTGGTTATCCGCGGACGCGTTCGAAGTGACGTCTTCGACGCCCTGTACTTCCCGGAGGTGGACTGACATGCCGGTGTACAAGGACGACAGCAACGGCACGTTCTTCGTGCAGTGCTACTACCGCGACGCCCGCGGCTCGAAGCGCCACAAGACAAAGCGCGGCTTCTCCTCCGAGGTGGAGGCGGCCGTATGGGAAAGCCAGTTCAAGAGCCTTAACGGCGGGGCCATGGACATGACGTTTTCCGAGTTCGTTGAGGTGTACGCCTCCGAGGTGAAGCCTCGCATACGCGAGCATACGTGGATCACCAAGGAGTACATCATCAACGACAAGCTCGTGCCGTTCTTTGGGGATATGCGCATGTGCGATGTGAGGCCGATCGACGTTATTAGGTGGCAGAACGAGCTTACTGAACACCGGGACGCCGACGGTAAGCCCTGGGCGCCGACGTACCTGCGCACGGTGAACAACCAACTCAACGCCATCTTCAACCACGCCGAGCGCTACTACGGGCTCACCGACAACCCGGTGCGAAGGGTCGACAAGATGGGCTCGAAGAAGGGCGGCGAGATGCAGTTCTGGACCAAGGACGAGTACCTGAGGTTCAGCGAGGCCGTCATGGACAAGCCGCTCTCGTTCCACGCCTTCGAGCTGCTCTACTGGACGGGCATCCGCTGCGGCGAGCTTCTGGCGCTCACTCCGTCCGACTTCATGCTGGAGAGTTCGCGTCTGCGCATCAACAAGTCGTACCAAAGCCTCCACGGCGTAGACACCGTGACCGATCCCAAGACGCCCAAGTCGGTGCGCACGATCGTCATGCCCGCCTTCCTGCGCGACGAGATGGCGGACTTCATCGAGCTACGAGACGACGTCGCCCCCGACGAGCGCCTGTTCGCCGTTACCAAGCACTTCCTGGCCCACGAGATGGAACGAGGGTGCAAGGCGTCTGGCGTGAAACGCATCCGCATACACGACATACGCCACAGCCACGTGAGCCTGCTGATCGAGATGGGCTTCTCCGCGCTGGCCATCGCCGAGCGCATGGGCCACGAGGCGGTGGACATCACCTACCGATACGCGCACCTGTTCCCCACGAAGCAGGACGAGATGGCCGCCGCCCTTGACGGGGCGAGGGGATAAGAAGGATGCCGTGCGAGAACAGCGCCCGCAAGCGCAGTAAGACGATGGCGTTCCGCTGCACGCCCGAGGAGCATAAGCTCATATGCGAGATGGCCGCCTGGAGCGGCATGAACAGGCAGGACTACATCATCGCCAAGCTCACCGATACCCAGGTCGAGGTGAGACCCTCTGTGAGCGTGCAGAAGGCGCTGAAGGACTCGATGGCGGAGTTGGCCAAGGAAGTACGACTGGCGGCCTCCTACTGCGAACTGAGCGGGTTCCTGCAACAGAGGATCGAGCTTGTGATGAGGTTCTTCCTGGCGCTCGGCGAGCCTATTGACTCGCGAGTGGACGACGCGTCTCAGGAAGAATCGTTCCCGGCGATGGCGACTGAGGTCGAAACTAACGACAACGCCGACAATGCAAGTATCTTTGGAATGGGACGCGGCTAACGCTCGTCTAAGCGCCGACCGAGAACTGCGATTCTCTAGGGTATTGCTCGCAAAGCAAATAGTTAATCTTCCGAGAAAGGAAGCTAAACGGTCCGTTCCTCGGCATAGAGAATCTCGTTCTGCGCCTCCAGGATGCGCGCGGCGTCCCCGATACGCTTGGCGCACCTCTCGCTTATCGATCTCAGGGCCAGGAACCCCTCGACGTCGAGCGGGTCCAGCTGGTCGGCGCTCGCCAGGGACTCGAGCAGCTGGTCCAGGCCCCTCGCCAGCCTTCCTGCATCCGCCACCGCGTCAAGCAGCTCACGACGCTCGTCCTTCTCGTTGATATCCATCATTGGCTGTCCTCCTTCTTCCGACGGACGTGTTGCGCAGCACCGTAGCCGTTCCGCATGGAGAACCATCTCGCCACCGCGATCCCGTGCGCATATTGGCCGCAAGCGGCGCGGGGAATGCCGTCCCGATGCGGACCACGGCACCGCGACTCGGGAACGCGCCGTCGTTCCCGCCGCGGCGTCGTCTCCAATCCCACGGGAGCCCAGCAACCGCCGACAGATCGCATCCCATGCCTGGAAGCCTCGGCGCCCATGCCTGATTCCATGCCGCACGCCTGCGCCCTTCCGATCCGAAACCCGCCCCGGCGTTCCTTGGACGCGCAGGGTCGCACGCCGGCAGGCGGCCCGCAAGGGCCGCGACACTTTTTCGGGTTCTTCGCTCCATGCGCTGCGCGCGCGAACAACGCGAAAAACTGCCGTCGGAATACTTCTATTTCCACGCCCGACTTCGCTTCCTCCCTTGCCGGCACGCCCGCGCCGCATGCGACTCACGCGACGCAAGGCACGCCACAGGGGCGGGCCTCAGAGTCTAAGGAGCAAGACATGAACGACATGAAGGAAAAGGCGATGGGCGCGGTCAAGGCCTTCCTCGAGCGCAAGGGCTACGAGATCGTCGACGAGGCCTGGCAGGGGCCCGAGGGTATCGGCGGGATCGACCTCGTGGCGGTGGACGAGGACGGGACCCTGGTGTTCGTCGACGCCACGGCCCGGATCGGGACGGACGGCTTCCCCGAGGCCCACAGGGCGCGCGGGCTGCGCGAGGCGCTGGCGGCGACGTGGCTCGCCGGCAACGGCGACGACTACGCCGACACGCCGGTCCGCTTCGACGAGGTGGCGATGATGGTCGTCAAGGAAAACCGAGCGCTCCTGCGGCACCACATCAACTGCTTCGGCGAGATGGAGCCGCTCTCCTAGGCGGCGCGCCCGGCCCCGGGCTCCCGGGGCCGGGTTTCCCCGAATCCACCCCTTGTACCACGAAAGCGTACATATCCGTACGTTTTCGTGGTACACTCCGCTTGTCGGACAAATCCGTACGGTTTTGTCCCGACGCTCCGAGACTCGGGGCGCGCCGGACCGGATGCGGCGAGGCGCGCCCCACGCTAGAGAGGACGCGACCCATGCGCACGATAGCCATTTCCAACTACAAGGGCGGCGTCGGCAAGACGACGACCGCCGTGAACCTGGCGGCCATCTTCGCCGCCCGGGGCCTTCGGACCCTGCTCGTCGACCTCGACCCGCAGGCGTCTGCCACAGACTTCTTCGGCCTCTACGACCGGGCCGTCTCCGAGCGGCGCACGTCGGTCGAGCTGCTCTACGGCGGCGCGCCCGTGGAGGAGGTCGCCTACGCTGCCGGGGAGAACCTCGACGTGGTGGCCTCGACCATCGACCTCGTCGACCAGAACGAGATGCTCCTGCGCGAGCAGCGACTCAAGTTCGCCCTCGACGACGCCTCGGGCTCCTACGACGTCTGCCTCATCGACTGCAGTCCCGTGATGCGCAGGCTCGCCTTCAACGCCTACCTCGCCGCGGCGGAGGGCGGCATGGTCGTCATCCCCGTGAAGCTCGACTCCACCGTGATGCGCGGCACGGCGCTCACCGTCGAGGCGACGCGCTCCATCGCCGACGCTCTGCGCATGCCCACGCCCCGCTGGAAGATACTGCGCACCTGCGTGCCCGGCCGCATGACCAACGCCGAGGCCACGGGCGCGGCCGTGCTCGACGGGTTCTTCCCGGACGAGCAGTTCGAGACGGTCATCCACGCGAGCAGCAAGGTCTGCGAGGGCAGCTGGCAGTGGAAGCCGGTGGCCGCCTTCGAGCCGGGGAGCCGCCCCGCGCGCGACTACAAGGCGCTCGCAGACGAGGTGTGCCGTGAACTCGCCTAGGCAGGTGGCCGCGGGCTTCACCATCACGGGGCTTCTCGACGGCGCGTCGCGCACCCGCGGGCGCTACCCGGTGTCCGAGATCGCGGTGGCCGACATCGCCGACCACCCGGCGAACGCCGCGTACTCTATGGACCCTGCTGGGATAGCTGAGCTCGCCGAGTCCATACGCGAGGACGGCCTCACCGACCTGCCGCTCGTGCGAAAGGTCGGCGACGGCTCGTGGCAGATGGTCTCCGGGCATCGGCGCAAGGCCGCCTACGCGCTGCTCGCGAAGGACGACCCCGCTTACGAGAGGATGCCCTGCCGCGTGATAGAGGGCATCGACGACGAGCGGGCGGTGACGCTGCTCCACGCAGCGAACTACTTCCCCCGCGCGCTCACCGTGACCGAGCGCGCCGCCGCGACCGAGGCACTCAGGGGCGACGCCGTGCGCCTGCGCTCCGAGGACCCCTCGCTCTCCGGCATGCGCGTCGACGACGTGAAGGCCGCCATCATCGAGCGGCAGACGGGCCGCAAGGTCTCCGGCAAGACCATTGCGCGTGAGGAGAGGCTGGCCCGCCGGATTGCCGAGGACCTCTCGCCCGAGTGGGCCGCCGAGGCCGATCGCGGCAACCTCAGCGCCGAGGCGGTGCGCTCGCTCGCGGGCATGCCGAAGGAGCGCCAGGCGGAGATGCACGCCGCAATGGAGCCCTGGCGGCGCACCAAGCGGGAGCTCTCCGACTACGTGAGGAGCGAGAGCAAAACGCAGGCCGGCCCCGACGGGCGCATCTCCAAGGCAGCGAGGCTCGTCGCCGATTTCCTCGAGAGCCCGCCCGAGAGCCCGAGCGCGGCCGACCTCTCGCTGCTGCGTGAAATGGCGCTCATGACCGCGCCGTACGCGGAGGCGGGCACCGATGCCCGAAAGCGTCGCAGAAGGGCCTCAGGCCCGAAATCCAGCAAGTAGCCTATGGCGTCCGACACTTCGGTCGGGCGTCCATAGCACTTGGGGACCGGGCGGCCTCGGACCCGTCATGCC
>URIJ01000061.1 GCA_900547835.1 uncultured Collinsella sp. | reverse complement strand
CTCGCACGGAGAGCACATTAAGTGCTCTCCGGCTCGTGCGGAACTCGCGATCGACCTTATATATTTGCCCTCCCCGGGGCTCCCGCACAACGGGACCTCAGTTGAGTTCTATCCCGTATGGCAGTCGCTTCGCTCCTGCCCGCCTTGGTTGTGAGGGCGGTTTGGCGTTGGATCGGTTCTTTCTGATATATGCTGGTTGCGGCTCTTCTTTTGGGAGGAGTCGCTTTTTTGTTGCTAGGAGGTTGGCCCGTGGTTGATGGGGATACTCGTTCTGAGCTGCTTTCTGCGGATTGGAATGGCGAATGGATGCGGCTGCAAGCTGCTCGGCGGCGGGCTGATGATTCTTTTGAATGGGATAAGCGGGCTCGGCATTTTCGGCCGTTGGAGACTGCCCCTTATGCTCGGGATTTTATAAAGCTGTTGGCGTTAAAGCCTGGTGAATCCGTGCTGGATATGGGGTGTGGGGCTGGGTCGATTGCTATTCCGCTTGCTCAGGCTGGGCATCCGGTGATTGCGGCTGATTTCTCCCCCGCCATGCTGGGCACGCTTGATGCCGGCATTGAGTATTACGGGCTCGAGGATCTTATTACGCCGCTTGAGCTTGCTTGGGATGATGATTGGGATTTGGTTGGACCGGTCGCGAAAGCGGTGGATGTTGCCTTTGCCAGTCGGTCGGTTACGACGACCAATCTAAAAGGTGCACTTGCCAAGCTTGACCGTACGGCTCGTCGGCGTTGTGCTGTCACGATGGTCGCCAACTCCAGCCCGCGCTATGACCTGCACCTGATGAACGCCATCGGCGCCTCGGTTACCTGCAGTAATGGCTTTGTGTATGCTTTTAATATCCTCGTTCAGATGGGTGTCCTGCCGCAGGTTACGTACTTTGAATCGCCCCGTCGCGATACCTTCGACAGCCTTGAAGCGGGTGTGGCGGACTTTTCTCGTATGCTCGAGCATGGCAACGAGGACAAGATCGACTGCCTGCGTGACTACATCGCTCAACACATGATTGAGAACCCCCATGCCGGCGAGCCGGGGTCCAAGGGCGTGCCGCAGGGGCGCTATATGCTCGATCATGTCCGCAAGGTTCGTTGGGCGTTTATTGCATGGGAGCCGGTCTCTGCGCCCAGCTCATAGCCTGTTCGCAGCCCGCACCGCCCACTCACTCGGCATCCGCATTCTTTTTGAACTGGGAAAACGCGCTCCACACCGCGCCGTTCCTGCGCTATCGTGGGACAGCTCACGTAGATTAAGGCCCCGTCGCGGGGCGCCCCATACATAGAAAGCGAGAACCCATGGCACTGACAGGAGCCCAGGTCAAGCAGCTTCGCAGCATGGCCCATCACCTCAACCCCGCCATCATCATCGGCAAGTCCGATGTCAACGAGGGCACCGTCGAGCAGACGGTCGCCTACCTGGAGAAGCACGAGCTCGTTAAGTGCTCCGTGCTCGATGGCTCCAGCCTTTCCGCCCGCGAGGCCGCCGAGGAGCTCGCCGAGCGTTGCCACGCCGAGGTCGTCCAGGTCATCGGCCGCAAGTTCTCGCTGTATCGCGAGTCCTCGCGCAAGGACATCGAGAAGATCAAGCTCGTCTAAGAGCCAATGATCCGGCGAGCCAACACATAGCAAGCTTACGGGTGCCCAAGTACTTCGGGCGCCCGTTTTTTATCGCTCGACCAGCACGCGATTGAGCCGCCCCTCCACCAAGCGCTCGTATAGGCGCCGCGTCTCGGGCTCGGGCACGCCATTGACCTGCTCCCTCAGATGGTGCATATGCCCGCTGTACAGCTCGACGATATCGCGCCGCCGCCCCGCCGCACTGTAGACGCGCATGGCGCAGCGCACCATATCCTCACGCGCCGTTTCCTGTCGAAGCCCCGACTCCGCCAGCCAAATCGCCGACTGCAGATCGTTTTCTTCTAGAGCGGCATTTGCTCCCTTAATCATGCAATCGATGTACTTTGACTGCATAATGCGCCGCATGCGCAAAAAGTAGGTGGGATTACAGCCATTGGGAACATACAGCGGTCCGGCATAAAGCTGCTCAATCTTAAGGCACAGCTCAACTAAATGGGGCCCGCGCGCACCCGTGCGATTTCCCAAAACCTCGCGGCTTATCTGGTCAAACAGCCGTACATCGGTCTTGACGTAGTCGCCGTTGAGTCCGATGCATTCATTTTGGATGAGCACACACGACTTGCCATCCGGCGTCGGTCCCAAAGCCGACCGCAAGCGCGATATCGTCGAGTACAGGTTGTTGCGGGCGCTATTGAACTCGGCATGGGGCCACAGCTCCATGGCCAGCGTCTCACGATCGACGAGCGCATCCATGCCCAGCGCAAGCCGCTCGGCAAGTGTCGCCGCCTTCTTGCGGCGCCACATTTTGTCCGTGATGGGAAACCCGTCGCGCTCGGCGCGAAACGCACCAAACATGCGAATCTCGATATGGTCGATGGTATCAACGGCTTCAACCTCGCCGGCCTGGAACAGGCGCTCGCCCTCCCCTTCCAAATCGTCGCGCAGCGAGTACCGCGACAGCTCGCGCACGGGAAGCTTCTTGCGAATCCTGGTCGCCGGCTCGCCCAGACAATGCATGGCAAGGCGCGCAAAGAGCCGATACGATGGCTCTAGAATCCCCGCACGATTCATGGACATCCAGGCCGCAAGATCGCTATCTCGCCCCGCGCAAGCCAAATGCAGCGCCACCATCCAGGCTTCTGCGCCACCAACCTGCGTCTGGCTTATATCGAGTAGCTCCGCTTCCTCGCGCACCGAAACCATCGAGGTGTTACACAGATATGCCACGCGCTCCAGCAGCAATGCGTTATCGCGCATGTACGCAATCGACTCCTCGGCAAGTTTGAGCACTTGGACCGCACGGAACTTTGCATTAACCGGCCGTCCCTCTGCCAGCGACTGCCAGCCTTCTAGCAACAGGCCAAACAGCTGAATCTGGTTGTCACGCATGCGGACGGCAAAACGATCGAGCTCGTTGAACGCCGCATCGTCGGTTACCGGCAAGCCGGAAAGGAGCCGCCGTGCCGCCAACACCATGCGCACCCAGATAGCCATCGCCTTAAGCCCACGTACGTCGAGCGCCTCCCGCACCACCGTCATCTCGTCGTCGCGCTCGTCGGTTCCCGCAAACGACCCGTCAAAGAGCTCCACCAGCATGCTATCGGCCCGTATAACAATCCCCGCGATGTCGAGCTCGCAGTCGTAGGCCCTGCTCGTTTTGAGCTGCTGTAGAACGCCGCCGTCATTTCCCCGCTCGGTCAGACAGCGCTTGACCTCGATATGCGCAGACAACATATCGAGTGCGGTATGGGACGTCTCTATTTCTGGCACGGCCAGGTTCGTAGGAAGCCCAAGCCCGTTGTCCCCATAGCAAACAGCCGTCAGTGTCTGGGCCACCCTCCATGAAACAGGGTCTATTTCGCAGGCCGCCCGTTCGCCCCCGCGCTCGATGACCGATGCCATATAGCGAGCGAGCTTTGTATTGGACACGCTGACCGCTGCCAGATATACGCCAAGCGCCTCGGCAGGTGTTGGCTCTGGAGCCGGATCGTCGGCATCGATCGTGCCCAGCGCTGCTCGGCAGATATCGGCCCCGTGCCCCGTCAGAGCAAAATCGACCCCATACTGCCCAGCAAGTTCAAGGACCGCCTCACGGTCCAAAAAGGCGTCCGCCAGGCCCATCGCCGCATCGCATCGGCCCGCCTTAAGCAAAATCCGGGCCGCCCTCGGAACAAGTTCGGGGCGAACCTCGGCCACCAACTTACGCAAGCGCAAGCGTCCGTTATCCTCCGTGCCCAGACACGTAAAACTCCGCTCGGCGGGATCCAAGCCAAAGATCGGGTAGTCGCGTACAAAGTAGGACTGGTCGACCATCGACAGCCTCACCCCGCAAGCCTCGAGTTCTGCGATATTGCCCTCGCCCATCAAAATCATGAGACATGCCACGCAAAACAGCGCATTATTGTCGAGCGAAGCCAGATCGGCAAGTGCCGCGCCATATACGTTGACAATCTCGTTTTCGAGCAGACCGGCTACGTCGCCTTGGCCATACAGACCCGTCTGCAATGCCGAAACGAGCTCGGGCACGCCCTGCGTGAGCTGATAAAAGTCGAGCGATGTGCTGATCGAAAACGCCGATGCCCACGCCGAATACTCATAGGCATGCACCTTGAGCATCTGCGCATTGATCTTAACCGAATCGCCCAGCCCATGAATCAGCTGACGATTTGAAGGACGACAGGAGATAAAGACCCCTATCCCCATAGCGCGCAGGCCGCGAATCCTGTCGATGAGGTCTTCGGTATCGTGCTGATCGAGGTTTGGCACATTATCAATCGCGATAAGGGAGTGCGGTTTGTCTTTGAGTTCTTCGGTAACCACCTCGAGCTGCATAAACACCTCGCGCCCAATGGCGCGATCGGCCTCGATAATCCGCACGGGGCCTCGCGTCGGGTCGCATTTAACCTCATGGGTGTACTGCAGCAGCACCGAGGTCTTCCCAAACCCGTCGGGCGCATAAAGAACCACGATGCCGGCCTTTCGGCCCTTGGCGATAAGCTCATTCATCAAGCGTTCGCGTCGCACCATATAGCCTCCGCCCAGCGGCATCAGCTCGAGGTCGTCTATACCGCTCAAATCGTTTACCATGCCCGCTCCTCAACTCGACCGTATGGACACTGTAGCCGCAAGACCATACAAGCCGCGCTATGAATAGAGCGACCTTGTGTTTTAGGTTGTCTTTTGGTACGCAAGCGGCAAGTTTTTGTACAGCGAGGGCCGATTGTTATTAATCCCCCGACTAATCGGTCTTTAAGCAGGTAAATGAGCTTGTCAGCTTGTCCCATCTAAGCGGCAGTGTAACGCAAATGAACAAGGTTCAGCTATGTCATTCAACTCGCCTAGCACCCGCTACCGTCTACGACCTTTTAGTGGCATTTTTGCATAGAATCTGATATGGAATGAATCAAGCTGTTGGGCATCCGGCATTCGTCAAGCTTGCGGCAAGATTTTGGTCAAGTGGACAGAAAGGGATAGCAAAAAGGCCCCCGCAAAGCGGAGGCCTTAGGCAAGGCTATGTCGAGGTGCAGGATTCGCGCTACTCGCAGAGCGAAAGGGCGGCCTCGTCGGCAACGACAACGCAGTTGGTGTGCAGCTGCAGGATCGAAGCCGGGCACTCGGGCGTAACCGGACCATAGCACATATCGTGCACGGCCTGAGCCTTGGCCTCGCCGTTGGCGACGACCAGGATCATGCGGGCATACATGATGGTCTGGGTACCCATGGTGTAGGCCTGACGGGGAACATCGTCGATGCTGTCGAACAGGCGGCTGTTGGCCTGAATGGTGCTCTCGGTGAGGTCGACGCAGTGCGTGCCCTTGGAGAAGTGGTCATCGGGCTCGTTGAAGCCGATGTGGCCGTTGTTGCCAATGCCGAGCAGCTGCAGATCCGGGTAACCGGCGTCGGCGACGATCTTGTCGTACTCAGAGCAGGCAGCGGCGGCGTCGGGGTTGGAACCGTCGGGCACATGCGTGTTGTTAAGGTCGATGTTGATGTGATCGAAGAAGTTCTCACGCATGAAGTAGTGATAGCTCTGGGGATCGTCGTGCGAAAGGCCGCGATACTCGTCCAGGTTGTAGGTGCTGACCTCGGCAAAGTCGACGTCGCCCTTCTCGTACCAAGCAGCGAGCTGCTTGTAGGCACCGATCGGGGTGGAGCCGGTGGCAAGACCCAACACGCAATCGGGCTTGAGGATGACCTGGGCCGAGATGATATTAGCGGCCTTGCGGCTCATATCCTCGTAGTCTTTAGCTTTAATGATCTTCATTACGCGTCCTTTCTCGTACAAGAGAGGCAAGGCTCCCTTACAAGCACTTGCCCGCGGCCCGCGTCGGCCGCAACCAACGTGTGCGGCCACCAGGGCGAGGTCGCGTAATGTATGTGTCTCGTGTCTAACCGCGTCGAGGCCCCTGCCCGTCCACGGTGACCCAAAGCCTTTTAGCTTCGGACAAATCCCATCTTGCCACGGAGGGCGTCCTCTTTCAAGGGCGCCCTCCGTAAACGTGTTTGAATTGTAGGCTAATGGCCACGTGCACTTGTTAGCGCTCGCGAGCAACGATGAGCTGGTCCATCTCTTCGACATGCACGCCAACGGAGCCCTTGATGCTCGAGAACTCAACGGAGTTGCACACCAAGATGGGAACCGTCACATCGTAGCCCTCGGCAGCAATTGCCTCGCGATCGAACTCAATGAGTACATCGCCCTTATGGACGATGTCGCCCACTTGCGCATGTACGGTAAAGTGCTTGCCCTCGAGCTGAACAGTGTCCAAACCAACGTGGATGAGCACGTCCAAGCCATCGACCGTGTTAAGCGCAACAGCGTGTCCCGTGGGAAAAATGGCCTCGACCTTGGCATCAGCCGGTGCAATCACACGCGTGCCGGTAGGCTGAATCGCCACGCCCTGGCCCAAAAGGCCGGTGGCAAACGTCTGGTCGTTTACCTCGGAAAGCGGAATGACGTCGCCCGAGATGGGAGCATCCAGCGTAAGGACTCGACCACGCATACCAAAAGACCTTAGGACTTTAGTGAACATGCTCCCCCTCGGACATACCGATCAACCAAAATAACCTTAACAGTTTACCACTTGGCACTCGTTTTTGACCATTAGGGAAGTTCGCGCTTGACAACCTCGACGATGTCGTCGACAACGCGCTGGGTCAGCTCGTGCGTCTCGGCCTCGGCCATAACGCGGACCAGCGGCTCGGTACCGCTCGGACGCACCAGAATGCGGCCGCGGCCGTCAAGCTCCTTCTCGGCAGCAGCGACGGCATCCCAGATGGGCTGGCAATCATCCAGACCAGCCTTGTTGTCGGAATGCACGTTGACGAGTACCTGCGGATACTTCTTCATGATGCCGGCAAGATCGGTGAGGGTACGACCGGTGCGCTTGAGCACGGCCAGCAGCTGCAGAGCCGTCACCAGGCCGTCACCGGTGGTGTTGTGCTCCAGGAAGATGATGTGGCCGGACTGTTCGCCGCCGATGACGGCACCGTCCGCGAGCATACGCTCAAGAACATAACGGTCGCCCACAGCGGTCTGAACCATCTCGAAGCCCTGCTCCTTCATAGCGATGGAGAAGCCCAGGTTGCACATGACGGTCGAGACGATCTCGGAGTTGGCGAGCTTGCCACGGGCGGCCAGGTCGGAGCCGCAGATGGCCAGGATGTAGTCACCGTCGATCTCATTGCCCTCACTGTCCACGAACAGCACGCGATCGGCGTCGCCGTCGTGGGCCAGACCGATATCGGCGTGGGTGCGCAGCACGAGCTCGCGCAGGGGCTCGAGGTGCGTAGAGCCGCACTCGACATTGATGTCGGTGCCGCAATAATCGGTGTTGATGGCATGAACCGTGGCACCCAGGCGCTGCAGCGCGGCGGGCGTAGTCTGGCAAGAAGCGCCATGGCCGCAGTCGACGGCAACGACTAGGCCATCGAGCCTCAGGCCATCGAGCGTATCGATGGCGTGGTCGACGTATGCCTTGCGAGCGTCCTTCATCTTGATGATGTGGCCCACGCCGGCACCGGTCGGCAGCGTGTCGGCAGCCATGGCTTCCTCGGACATGACCCAGGCGCTGATCTCTTCCTCGACAGCATCGGGGAGCTTCATACCCTTGCGGCTAAAGAACTTGATGCCGTTGAACTCCGGCGGATTATGCGAAGCAGAGATGACGATGCCGCCGTCGAGCTCATTCTGGACGGTGAGCAGCGCCACGGCAGGCGTGGGGATGACGCCGCAGCAGTGCGGACGGCCGCCCTCGGCCATGATGCCGGCGGTCAGAGCGCTCTCGAGCATGGTGCCCGAAAGGCGCGTGTCACGGCCGATGCAGATGTCCGGACCAAGAAACTTGGTCGCCGCGCGACCCAGACGAAACGCGAGGTCGCACGAAAGATCGGCGTTGGCGACGCCACGGACGCCGTCGGTACCGAAGATGTTCTGGGGCATAGGATCGCTCCTTCCCTAGCAGGCGATATGCAACCGCCCACCCTAGTCGAAAAAGAAAAGCGGGACCCGCCGAGGAATCGGCAGGCCCCGCTTGTACATTGTATCTCGAAAGGAGATAAAACCTTAGCGCTTGGAGAACTGGGGAGCGCGGCGGGCCTTCTTGAGGCCGTACTTCTTGCGCTCGACCACGCGAGCATCGCGCGTAAGGAAACCGGCCTTCTTGAGGTCAGCACGGTAGTCGCCAGCGTTCAGAAGAGCGCGAGCGATGCCCAGGCGCAGAGCGCCGGACTGACCGGAGATGCCGCCGCCATCGCACAGAGCGATAACGTCGAACTGACCGGCGGTGTCGGTCACCTTGAAGGGAGCAAGGGCGTTCTCAACGAGCTGATGACGGCCGAAATACTGCTCGGCGTCACGCTTGTTGATGGTCACCTTGCCGGTGCCGGGGACGAGACGGACGCGGGCGACGGCGTTCTTACGACGGCCGGTACCCTGGTAGACAACGGTGTTCTCAGCCATCTTTAAGCCTCCAGCTCAATCTTCGTGGGGTTCTGGGCAGCGTGCGGATGCTCGGCACCAGCGTAGACCTTAAGCTTGGTCATCTGGGCACGGCCGAGGGTGGTCTTGGGCAGCATACCGCGAACGGCGCGCTCGATAACCTTCTCCGGGTGCTTCTCCATAGCCTGGCGGAAGCTCTCAGCCTTGAGGCCGCCGTTGTAGCCGCTGTGGCGATAATAGGTCTTCGTGTCGGCCTTGTTACCGGTAAGCTGGACCTTATCGGCGTTGATGACGACAACGAAGTCGCCGCAGTCGCTGTTGGGCGTGAACTGGGGCTTGTTCTTACCGCGCAGGATCATTGCGATCTGGGTGGCAAGACGGCCCAGGACAGCACCATCGGCGTCGACGAGAACCCAGTTGCGCTGGACCTCGCCCTGCTTGGCGTAGTGAGTCGATTTCGAAATCACTTAGACTCCTCCATGTACAGTACGTGTTGTTACAGAGATTCACGGGGCTCTGCAAGTAACCCGTCCATATTACCCCGCTCACCGTACGAGTCAACAGGTATTTTGGCTCCGACCAGAGTTTCTGCACATGTCATCCACGGGCCGTAGTGTTGCGGCGCTAGCGCTCGACGAATGCCTCGATGTCGGCCAGCAAGCGCTTTGCCTCCTGGCGACCTTGAATATACAGGTCGAGGAGCTTTGCCGGATCGTGCTCAACGTGGCCGACCTCGACCGGCTTTTGCGGAGCAATGACCAGCGCGCGACCCTCACGCTCATACTTCCACAGATGCATGCGCTGGATGTTATAGCGGTCGTGGCGCGTCTCGATAGCCTCGAGCAGGTAGGGGTAGTCGGCATAGCGAGCGCGTGCGGCGGGCATAAACTCGTAGGGCTTTTTCTCGTACGAGCGGTCCTGCGTGACAATGACAACCGCGCGATCGAAGCCCGCCTCCTCCAGCACGTGCTCGACGGGGACCGAATCGGCTACGCCGCCGTCGACGTATTTGTGCCCATCGATCTCGACCGGCGGCGTCACCAGCGGCAACGAGGTCGAGGCGCGCACGGCGTCGAGGTCAAGTACGGCGCTTTTGACCGGGAGGTACGTGGCGGTTCCAAAGAGCATGTCCGTCGCGACGGCGTACATCTCGATGGGGCTCGCGTCGAACGTCTCGTTGTCAAAGGGATCCAGGCGGTCCTGGACATCGTTGAAGATAAAGTCGTAGCCGACGATGGATCCCGTGGACGCAAACGATGCGGCGCCCATGAAGCGGTTGTCGTTGCAGAAAGCCAGGTTGATGCGGTTGGCACGGCCGATCTGGTGCGACTTGTAGTTCACGCCGTTGAGGGCGCCGGCCGATACGCCATATACCGCCGGAATCTCGACGCCGGCCTCCATGAGAACGTCGAGTACGCCTGCGGTAAATTGCCCGCGGAAGCTGCCGCCCTCCAAAACGAGCGCGACCTTGCCGGCGTTCTTTGCCTTATCTTCTGCAGTCATGTTGACCTCCTGCGATTGCGTTTTGGCTTTCTTCTACCCAGTTTTGGAATGGAGGGCGCGCAGGTTTTTCGAGGCGGCAGGTGCAGCGGAAAGTGCGTCCCAGTTTGAGGCGGGATTACGGGATGCGCTTTCCGCTTGGACCGCCGTTGGGAAAGCGCGACCCGTTCTGAGCGCGGATTCCGGGATGAACTTTCCGCTTGAGGCGTCTTCCGGAAAATGAATCCCATTCCGAGCGTCGATTCCGGGATGCAGTTTCCGCTTGAAACGTCATCCGGAAACCGCATCCCAGTCTGAGCCGGAATTCTGGGATGGATTTTCCGCCTGGGGCGACGTTGATGCGGGGCATGGCAGGCTGCAGTCCGATCGGCATCGCATCTGCATAGGGTTGAGGCTTTGCGCGGAGAATCCGCGTGTTCGCTTCGCGAACCCGCACCGGCTTCGGCCGCCTGTCGGCGTCCTCGCCCGCGGGCTAAAAACGCTTACGCGTTTTCTTTACGCCCGCGCCCTGCATAGAGTTCGATTCTCCGCGGTTTGGGGCTTGCGTTGAAGCGGGGCATGGGCAGCCGGAGCTTAATCGACATCGCATCGATATTGGGTTGGGACTTTGCGCGGAGAATCCGCGTATTTGCTTCGCAAATCCGCGCCGGCTTCGGCC
>URIJ01000060.1 GCA_900547835.1 uncultured Collinsella sp. | reverse complement strand
GGCCCGTGGGTTATACCCTAAGAGCAAACCACCCTTTTTAAGGGTGGTTCTGATTTGATCCGTATGCGACGGAAGGATTGCGGATCATTTTTGGGTTACGAGCGGCGCGGTCGGCACTAGTCTCCGGATGCCTGGTTGCGGCCGGTGGCATAGTCGATCTGCACGTGCGGCTGCAGGTTGTAGCAGTACACGTGGAAGCATAGGGTCTTGCCGTGGTCCTCGACCGATTGCGCCTCCAGACGAACGCCGCGGCAGACGAGTTCCTCCTCGTTGTACATGGGCGTGACGCGGTAGAGCACATGGTTGCCCGTGTCGCGGATGTAGCCGAGAATCTGCTCCTCAAACGGTAGCATGCCCGTCTCGTTGAGATAGCGCGTGCCAGTGAGGAGATTCTTGCGGTTGGCGTTTTCGCCGCAGAGTGACCAGGCGATAAGGTGGCAGCGGTTGTAGAGGCTCTGGCCTGGAATAAAGTCGTAGCGTTGCTGGTGCCATCCGGCGGGGTGGATACGCGAGATGTCGCCGCGCTTGCCCTGACCGAGCGATTCGGGGCCCACGCAGGCGAGCGCTTTGCGAGTGCGACCCAAGCTGTCGAGCTTGGAGAACTTCTTAAAGCAACCCTCTTCTGTAGCGCGCTCGTATTCATCGAGCGTGAATGACGGCGTGCCGAGCGGGTGCGTGCTGTCGGCGCGCAGGGCAACATAGGGGTTACCCGCGTAGTCGGGAATGCTGCTGAGATATACGCCGCGGGCGCGGTCGAGATCGGGGTTTTCGACCTCGTCGATGGGGGTGGCGGCGCCGTCTGTGGAAGCGTCGTTACCGGTGTCGGTCGCGGCGGAATCGGAATCATGGCCAACGTCCTGGCTGTTTTGAGGGTCCGGGGAGCTCGCCGTTCCCGATTCGAGTCGGGCAACCAGGTCTGCCTCGTCGTCGGTGCGGCTGGGACTCTCGTTTTGTTTTTCGGCCAGAGCCGCCGCCTGCTCATCGCTTTGCGGCGACAACAGCTTGGGCGCTCCGTCGATCGATCCTGTAAACAGCGCAAACCCCAGCACCACGGCGGTGCCGATGGAAAGTACTTGCTTGTAGGCGGACTTGCGCGACATTGCGGCTCCTGGCTAGACGGTTGGGAATCTACCAGTCTAGCAGGTGCCATCGCAGGTCATTCGATCGAACAAATACTTAAGATTTGGGACAAACACTCCTGATTACTTTGTCCCACGGCCTAGATCGAGGTGGAGTCGAGCCAGTTGAGCTTGCACTCGAGGATGCGCTGCTCGCCGGGCTCACTGCTGCCGTCAAGCAGGGCGAGCAACATTTCGGCCGCCTCGCGGCCTTCCTGGTCGACGGGCTCGATGATGGTGGAGACGGTGGGCGTGGTGAGATTGGTCCAGTCCTCGCAGTTGAGTCCCAAAAGGCCAATCTGCTGCGGAAGCAGATGGGCCATAGGCTGAAGCGCCTTGTAGACACGGGGGAGTGCCCATTGGTTTTGCACGAAGATGAGCGTGCGCTTGGCGGGATTGAACTTGTACTTGAAGTACTCGGTGAGTTCGCTGATTGACGGCTTGTTGTGGTCGATGGGGATGGCTTTGTAGAGCTGCCCGTTCGCAGCCAGAGCCTCGGCATATCCCTGGAAGCGCTCCATGCGGGTGCGCATTTCGGTCATGTTGGCGGCGATGGAAAAGAAATCTTCGTAGCCGGCATCGAGAAGCGCCTGCGTGGCGTTGTACACGCCGTCGTAGAGGTTGGTTTTGATCCAACTGGTGCCCGGGCTATAGATGGCCGCGTCGAAGAAGACGACCGGCTTGCCGGCGCGCCTAATGCGGTCGTGGACGGCTTTGAAATTTGCCGTGGGCTGGATGATAAAGCCATCGACGCCCAGTGAGAGCATTTTGTCGACGTACATGAGCTCGGTGTCGGGATCGAAGTTGCTCGTGCAAACGACCGTCTGATAACCTGCAGGGAGCATGACCTGTTCCATGCCGTTGAGGACGAGGCCAGCCCACTTGTTGGTGTTATCCAAAATGATGATGGCGATGACGTGGGTTTGCTTGCCGGTGAGTGTCTGCGCCTGGGCGTTGGGAACGTATCCGAGCTCCTTGATGACGCGCGCAATCTTTGCCTGCGTCTTTTCGCTAAGCTTTTCTCGTTTGTCGTTGAGGTAGTACGAGACGCTTGCCGTTGAGGTTCCCGCCTCGCGAGCGACGTCTGCGATCGTGACGCGCTGTTTTGCCACAGCGACTCCTTCCGACAGATGAGCATTTTCCAACATAATGACTTTGAGCCTTGGTGAGGGGTGCGCTTCGGTGAGCGACCTTTTCCTTCCATATGAGTATGCAACAAATGCGGCGTACGGGTGGGGCCGAAATATGTGACCGGCATGCGCTTCTGCCGTCTACCGAGAAAATTAAATAGTTCTTGACTTTTTAAATCGAGGTTAAAATCGCAGGATTCATTTTTGGTTAAACGCATAACCAAAAAGCATAACCAACGCTCTGACCTGCGCGTTTACCGAAATGAGCTGGCATTAAGAAAAGTGAGCACCTATATTGGTCTTGTCGAAAAGACAGCAAGTCCAAACGGCAGGGGATGCTCCGGAGGCCTCCGCAAACGGTGTCTTGCGCACGCAACTCTATGAAAAGAGGGAAGCAATGAAGATCGTAGGCGTTGCCGCCTGTACCGTGGGTATCGCCCACACGTATATGGCCCAGAAGGCGATTCAGGATGAATGCGCCGCCCGTGGCATCGAGTGCAAGGTCGAGGCTCAGGGTGGCCTGGGTATCGAGAATGAGCTCACACAGGAAGACGTTGATTCCGCCGACCTGGTCCTTGAGTCCGTCGACGTGGGCGTCGAGAACGAAGACCGCTTTGAGCAGAAGATGGCCGAGGGTAAGTTCCTGAAGGTCGGTACTTCCGATGTGATTGCCGATCCGGCGAAGATCATCGATCAGGCTGTTGAGATCATCAAGGCGACGGGCGGCGCCGTTGACGCGCCCAAGACCGAGGCCAAGGCAGAGAAGAAGGCCGTCTCCGCTGCCCCGCAGGCCCCGACACCGGCGTCCAAGCAGTCCATCTTTGCCGATCCTGGTAAGACGCTGCTCAATGCATTCAATACCGGCGTTTCCTATTTTATCCCCATCGTCGTTATCGGTGGCGTGTTCCTTGCATTTTCGTTGGCATCCGGCACCGCCGGCGCCAGTGGCATGGAGGTCACCAACCCACTGATGGTGAGCCTTAACACCATCGGCATGGCCGGCATCTCCATGATGATTCCGGTCCTGGCTGCCTACATCGCCTACTCGATGGCCGGCAAGCCTGCACTTGCCCCCGGTTTTGTCCTGGGCTATCTGGTCAACAACGCCGTCGTCACTCCCAGCGGCAACAGCGTTTCGACCGGTTTCTTGGGCGCCATGATTATGGCTGTCATCTGCGGCTACTTTGTCCGCTGGATGAAGACCTGGAAGGTCAATAACACCATCCAGACCATCATGCCGATCCTGATCATCCCGATTCTGACCTCGCTCGTCCTGGGCATGGCCTACATCTACATCCTGGCCACGCCGCTTGGCTTTGTGATGGACTGGCTCACCAGCGTGCTCGGTAGCCTGCAGGGCGGCTCCGCCGTCGTCCTGGGCCTGGTTATTGGCGTTATGACCGCCTTCGATATGGGTGGCCCCATCAACAAGACCGCCTCGACCTTTACCATGGCCATCATGGCCTCCGGCATCTATGGCCCCAACGGCATGTTCCGCGTCGCCGTCGCCATTCCCCCGATCGCTTGCGGTCTTGCCGCGCTCATCGCCAAGAACAAGTTCGATGACGCCGATCGCCAGATGGGTATCTCCGCGCTGTTCATGGGCTGCATCGGTATTACCGAGGGCGCTATTCCCTTCGCGGTCAAGGATCTTGGCCACACCCTGCCCGGCATCTGCATCGGCTCTGCCGTGGGCGCCGCTCTCGCCGCCTTCCAGGGTATCGACTGCTACGTTCCTCACGGTGGCTTTATCGTCGCCCTGGCCACGAATAATGTCGCGCTGTTCTGCCTGGACATCGTGATCGGCTCCGTGGTCGCCGCCGCGATTCTGATCGCCATGAAGCCCAAGCTCGACAAGCAAGCTAAGTAAACCTTAAAGGACTCCGGTTGCGCGGAGGGTTGGATTTGACTCCGCGCAACCGCCCCTAAACAACGAAATCCATCCGTACTGAAAGGGTCCGAACCCGGACCCCAGGGAACTTTTGTCAAAAATCCTTAGGAGAAGGAGAACAAAATGTCCAATCTCACCATCCGCCAGGCCGTTCAGGGCATGCTCAAGCTGCAGGACAGCGGCGACCACGCAACCATGGTCGGCATTGGCCCCATGAGCCCCAATCTGATCCAGGCCGTGTTCGAGCTTGCCCGCGACGAGGACTTCCCGCCCATGTTCATCGCCAGCCGCAACCAGGTCGATATGGACGAGATGGGCGCCGGTTACGTGAACGGCTGGGACCAGACGCGCTTTGCCGCCGACATCAAGAAGGTCGCCGACGAGGTTGGCTACACCGGTCCGTACTACCTGTGCCGCGACCACGGCGGCCCGTGGCAGCGCGACGAGGAGCGCAACGCCCACCTGCCCGAGGATGAGGCCATGGAGCTCGCTCGCAAGTCCTTTGTCGCCGACATGGAGGCCGGCTTCGACCTGCTGATGGTGGATCCGACCAAGGACCCCTATCAGATCGGTAAGGTCATCCCGCTCGACGTGGTGCTTCGCCGCACGATCGACCTCATCGACTATCTTGAGCAGTATCGCCGCGAGCACAATCTGCCCGAGGTCGCATATGAGGTCGGCACCGAGGAGACCAACGGCGGCCTGACCTCCACCGACAAGTACGAGGAGTTTATCTCTCAGTTGCAGCCCGAGCTCGAGAAGCGCGGATGCCCCATGCCCACCTTCATCGTCGGTCAGACCGGTACCCTTACCCGCTGGACGGAGCAGGTTGGCCACTACAACTTCAAGAACGCTCGTGAGCTTGCCGATATGGCCAAGCGCTACGGTGTGGGCCTGAAGGAGCACAACGCCGACTACCTGGACGACGCGACGCTGCTCGAGCACATTCCGGCACACGTGACCGCCTCCAACGTCGCTCCGCAGTATGGCACCGAGGAGACCCGCGCCTACCTCAAGCTCTGCGCCACCGAGCAGATCCTGGTCGACAACGGTCTGTGCGATGACCCCTCCGACCTGTATCACACCCTGCTGGTCAAGGCCATCAAGACCGAGCGCTGGCGCAAGTGGATGACCGGCGACGACGTCAACCTGCAGGTCGACGACATCCTTGCCGACGATGAGCTCAGCCTGAAGATCCTGGATGTTTCCGGTCACTATGCGTTCAACGACCCCGAGGTCAAGGAGCAGGTCGAAAAGCTCTACCGCAACCTCGCCACTCAGGACATCGACGGCAAACGCTTTGTGGTCGAGCACATCAAGCGCCCGATCAAGCAGTACGTCGTAGGCTTGAATCTTAAGGGCGTCACGACCCGCATCGAGGCCGCTCTTGCCGAGTAAGTAGCTTTTCCTACGCGACGCCGGGTCTGGGGCAAGTCCCAGCTGCAGGCCCGGCACATGGGACAAAGGGACGGTCCCTTTGTCCCATTCTTTTGAGTTTTAGATTCCTTTGAAGGGGTTCATCATGAAGTTCTTTATCGATACCGCCAACCTGGACGAGATCGCCGAGGCCAAGAGCTGGGGTTGCCTGGCCGGTGTTACCACCAACCCGTCCCTGTACGCCAAGACCGGTGGCAAGCTCGCCGACTTTGAGCCGCATATGCTCAAGATCGCCAAGCTCTGCGAGGGCCTGCCCGTCTCCGCCGAGTCTACCGCCACCACGGCCGAGGGCATGATCGAGGAGGGCAAGCGCCTTGCCGCCCTGGCCCCCAACATCGTGGTCAAGCTTCCCGTGTGCGAGGCCGGCCTCGCCGCCTGTCGCGCGCTGGCCGATGCAGGCGTGCGTGTCAACATGACGCTCGTCTTCTCGCCGACGCAGGCCCTTATGGCCGCCAACGCCGGCGCTCGCTACATCAGCCCGTTCGTCGGTCGTTTCGACGACATCGCCGAGGACGGTATCTCGCAGCTCGACAACGTCGTGACCTGCATTAAGAACTACGACTGGACGGGTAAGAACGTCGACGACACCGTCGAGATCATCACCGCTTCGGTTCGTACGCCCAACCACGTGACCCAGGCCGCGCTGCTCGGCGCCGACATCGCGACCGTGCCCATGGCAGCCCTTAAGAAGTGCCTACACCATCCGCTGACCGATCAGGGCCTCGCGAGCTTTGAGGCTGACTGGCAGAAAGTGGTTAGCGCCCAGTAACGATGGTTTCGCCTACCCGGCATCTGTCCATGCCGGGCAGGCGCGCTCAAGAGAGGAAATCCCCATGACCAATCAGGAGCTGGCGAAGGTTGCCAACGAGGTCAGGAAGGGTGTCGTGACGGCGGTTCATGCGGCCAAGTCGGGACATCCGGGCGGATCGCTTGGTGCTGCCGACATCATGACCTATCTCTACTTTGCAGAGATGGATGTCGACCCGGCGGATCCCCGCCGCGCCGATCGCGATCGCTTCGTGCTTTCCAAGGGCCACTGCGCCCCCGCCCTCTACGCCGTGCTTGCCGAGCGCGGGTTCTTTGGAAAGGAAGAACTCGAGACGCTCCGTCATATTGGCAGCCGTCTGCAGGGCCACCCCAATATGAACGACACCCCGGGCGTTGACATGTCCACCGGATCGCTCGGCCAGGGCATTTCCGCTGCGGTTGGAATGGCACTTGCCGCCAAGCACTGGGGCGACAGCTACCGTGTCTACACGCTGCTGGGCGATGGCGAGTGCGAGGAGGGACAGGTGTGGGAAGCGGCCATGTTCGCCGGTAACCATGCGCTCGACAACCTTGTGGCGGTCGTCGACCACAACGGCTTGCAGATTGACGGAACGATCGACGAGGTCAACTCGGCGATGCCGCTTGCAGATAAGTTCCGCGCCTTTAAGTGGCATGTGATCGAGCTGGCCGACGGCAACGACACGGAGCAGATTGCGGCTGCTTTCGCCGATGCTCGCAAGGTGAGCGGCGCACCTGTGGCCATCATCGCCGAGACGGTGAAGGGCAAGGGCGTCTCCTTTATGGAGAACCAGGTGGGCTGGCATGGCAAGGCGCCCAACGACGAGCAGTTCGAGCAGGCTATGGCCGAGCTCACGGCAGCAGGGGAGGAGCTCTAATGGCTGAGGGCAAAAAAGTCGCTACGCGCGTAAGCTACGGCGAGGCGCTTGTCGAGCTGGGCAACGAGCGCGATGACTTCGTGGTTCTCGATGCCGACCTGGCGGCCGCCACGCAGACCGGCAAGTTCAAGGCCGCCCATCCCGAGCGCTTTTATGATGCCGGCATCGCCGAGAGCAACCTGATGGGCCTTGCCGCCGGCATCGCGACCACGGGCCGCGTTGCCTTCGCAAGCACCTTTGCCATGTTTGCCGCCGGTCGTGCTTTTGAGCAGGTCCGCAACTCCATCGGCTACCCGCACCTCAACGTTAAGATCGGTGCCACGCACGCCGGCATCTCGGTGGGCGAGGACGGCGCCACGCACCAGTGCTGCGAGGATATCGCGCTCATGCGCACGATTCCGGGCATGACGGTGATTGTTCCCGCCGACGATGTCGAGGCCCGCGCCTGCGTGCGCGCCGCCTACGAGTTTGAGGGGCCGGTCTACATGCGTTTCGGCCGCCTGGCGACGCCGGTCATCAACGATCGCGAGGACTATGAGTTCAAGATCGGTCGCGGCGTAGTCGTGCGCGAGGGGTCCGATGTGACGATCGTCGCCTGCGGCCTTATGGTCGCCGAGGCGCTCGCTGCCGCCGAGGCGCTCGCCGCCGATGGCATCAATGCCGAGGTTGTCAACATGCACACGATCAAGCCGCTCGACGAGCGCCTGGTTGTTGCCAGCGCAAAGAAGACCGGTCGCGTGGTTACCGCCGAGGAGCATTCGATTGTCGGCGGTCTTGGCGAGGCCGTTGCCTCGGTGCTTGCCGAGCAGCATCCGGTGCCGATGCGACGCGTCGGAGTGCGTGATGTGTACGGCGAGTCCGGCCCCGCGGTTGATTTGCTGCACAAGTACGGTTTGGATGCCGACGGCATCGAAGCCGCGGTCAGGTCCGTGCTGTAAGGAGGGTTTTCCATGGGATTTGTATCTGCTAATCAGGTGACAATCGGACACGCTGTCGCCTCGCGCGAGGATGCTCTGCATTATCTGTCCGAGCAGGCTGTCGAACTTGGCTTTGCCGATGACGCGTCAGCCGTAGAGGCCGCCTTTATTGCTCGCGAAAACGAGGCCGAGACCGGTCTTGTCGCTGGTTTTGCCGTTCCGCATGCCAAGAGCGATGCGATTCATACGCCGGGTGTGGCCGTGCTCAAGTTGGCCGAGCCTGTTGAGTGGCCAAGCTTTGATGGCGTGCCCGTCGACGTGGCGCTCGCGCTGTATGTTCCTGCGGGCGAGGCTGGAACCACGCATCTGCGTCTGCTTTCCAAAGCTGCCGTGATGCTGATGGATGCCGGCTTCCGCGACAAAGTGCGCGAAAGCACTGACCCCGCAGAGATTGCCGAGCTCATCAACGCCGGGCTCGAGGGCTAGAACGGGTTCTCCGTTCCATTAATCGATCCTTCTCCAAGGAAAAGGGCCGCGACGCCATGAGTGTCACGGCCCTGTTTGCGTTTGCCCAGATAAAACCGACCAAAATAAACCTATAGGTTACGCCGTTTTACAAACGGCGTAACTGCTTGGCGCTGCGCAGGCTCCGGGCACGGCAATCTGACGTTCAATTTCACGGGCACGACCAAAAGGCCGGCGCCCGCTTGTTTCACGTCACCTTGTCGCACCCGGAACCTGCTCGCTCACTTATGCTCAACCTGAATTAGCTAATTTGGGACGGGGCTTTTTTGACTAGTTGGGCAACTAGGCTGGCGCAAATAGTCAAAAAGTCCCGTCCAAAAAGACCGATCTGGTGTCGCGTCACAAAAACGGCCTATCTACTACGTTTGACCCGCACCGGTCGACCATAGCCGTGTTTTCTGAAAATCGGCAGGCCGTCTACCTGCGGTTTTAATTTCGTGTTTTTCGGCATGGTCGAGGGTGGCCAGCGAAACGTAGTAAATAGGCCCATTTCGTGGCGAGCAGTTCGATTCACGGTTCAAGGCAACCGGCTTCGAATGATCATTTGGAAGTTGCGGTGGAATAGTTCCTGGATTTGCCCTTGGGGCCGCAGAGCAGGAACTATTTCACCGCGACTTATTGGGGCGCTGCCTATTGATTCATGTTGCCGTGGATGTAGGGGGTGACCTCGGGGGAGATGTCGTTGCAGCCTAGGTTGCGTAGGGCGGATTCGATGGCCGCGGACAGCGGGGTTTTGCCTTCGGCGTCGACTGCGCTGCCACCGAGGGCGGCGATCTTGGCGACGTCGGACGGGGCGGCCTCGATATGCATGCAGCCGCCGACCAGGCGCGCGCGGACTTGCGAAAGGTCAAGATCGTGCAGGTAATCCTCGCAGGCGCGAATCAAGTTGACCTTTTCGCGCGTAAGCTCCTCGCCCGTGGGGACGCGGGTGGCAAGACATGCTCCCGCCGGCAGGTTCCAAACGGGATAGCCCCATGCGCGCAGCAGCTCGCGCTCTTCGTCCTTGGTAAAGCCGACCTCCATGAGAGGGGAGCGTACGCCGAGCTCTTCTGCCGCACGCATGCCGGGGCGGTAGTCACCGCGATCGCTTGCATTGCTGCCATCGATGACGGTGGGAAAGCCGAGCGACTTGGCGTGGTTGACGATGGCGGTAAAGCCGGCGTGCTTGCAGTGGTAGCAGCGATTGGCATCGTTGCAGGCTACTTGGGGGAGCTGCAGCTGATCGACCGAAAGATTGAGCACGGGGAGCTTAAAATGCGGCCCCTCATTGGCCTGTCCATCAACGGACTGCTCAAACGAAGCCTGTTCGGGCGTGCCGATGAGCGGCGTGGTGAGATGGACGAGGAGGGTATTGGTAGGCATGATGCGGGCGCATACGGCGGCCAAAAAACTGCTGTCAACGCCGCCGGAAAAGCCGATGGCGACGCGTCCGTATGCCAAAAGCAGCTGCTCGAGTGCTGCGAGTTTGTCCTGAAGCTCCTCTGCGGGTGCGGCGGTGTCTGAAAGCATGAAAGTTCCTTACAGTTATTAAAGCTCGGATGAAACTATAATCCCACCGAGCTGCTTGTCATAAGACTTCCAGCTATGTAACGAAAGTGCAATATGCTATATACGTTATATACAAGCTTGTAAAGTGCGGTAGAGTGGCAGTAATGCAATCCGGCGAGGGGGACCGATATGATCAAGGCTGTTATTTTTGACATGGATGGAACGCTGGTCGATACCGAGCGTTTGGGGATTAGGGCCTGGAAGGCAGGCGCCGCTGAGCTGGGGCTCGCGATTGATGATGCGCTGATCCATCAGTTTATCGGCCGCACGCTGCCCGATGTTATGGACATCCTTGATAAGCATTACGGCAGCCATGAAACCACCGAGGCGATCTATCGTCGCCACAAGGAGATTCGCGACGAGATGGTCAAGACCGAACTGGAACTTAAGGCCGGTGCCGCCGAGTGCCTAGACGAGCTGCTGGCTGCGGGCTATCACGTGGGTCTAGCGACGTCGTCGCGCCTCGTTACGGCCGAGCGCAACCTTAAGATGGTCGGTCTTTTTGGCAAGTTTGAAACGGTAACGTGTGGCGAGGACGTCGTGCACGGCAAGCCCGACCCCGAGATGTATCTGCTCGCCTGCGAGCGCG
>URIJ01000059.1 GCA_900547835.1 uncultured Collinsella sp. | reverse complement strand
TTGCCCGGCGACACCTTGCGGACAATCGCGGCAGCGATTCGAGGAGGTGAGAAAACGAATGACCGACGTGCTGGAAATCTTCGCGCCGTACGGCCCCGGGTCGCTTTTCGGCGCGCTGCTCGTCCTAGTGGTCCTGTACTTCGGCAAGCAGTTCCTCGAAGAGTTCAAGGCCCAGAACGAGCGCAAGGCGAACATCGACCTCAAGCGCGAAGAGCGAAAGCAGGACGAGGTGAACGAGCGGGCGCAGCGCGACCGCGAGCGCAGCCAGATGGAGGGCCGCATCGCCGCGCAGATGGAGCGCAGCAACGCGCTGATGGAGGCCATGAAGGCGCTCATGGAGTCCGTCGTGACCTCAAACGAGGTGCTGCACGCCGACCTGGCGAACAGCCAGGCGCGCAGCCAGGGCATGGCGGCGAAGGTCGACCACATCGCCGACCGCGTTGACCTGCTCTACAAGGAATCGGCTCGATAGAAAGGAATCCGAAATGACAGAAATGCAAGCAATCGCAGCCATCGTGCTGTCTTTCGCCGTGCCGTTCGCGGTGCAGCTGATCAAGACCGAGGCCATGACCGGCAAGGCCGCGCGCATCCTGGCGCTGGGCTGCTCGCTCCTGGCGGGCGTCGTGACCGGCTTCGTGGGCGGCGTGCCCGCAGACCCGGACGCATGGGTCACGTGCGCCTTCGCCGTGGTAGGCGGCGTGCAGGCGGCCTACACGCTGTTCAAGTCGGTAGGCATCACATCCAAGTGGCTCGACGCCCTGTTGGGCGTGACCGTAGGCGGGAAGGAGTAGGCAATGGCTAAACTGTTCATCATCTGCGGCCACGGCGCTGGCGACCCCGGCTGCTGCGCAGGCGGCTGCACCGAGGCCGAGCGCGTTCGCGCCCTGGGCCAGCGAATCAAGGAACTGGGCGGTTCCGAGGTCGAGCTGGGCGATACGTCCCGCAACTGGTACGCCGACGGCGGGCTTAACCGCCTGAGCACCGACGCGCCAGTGGTGGAGCTGCACATGGACGCCAGCGGCATCGCCACGGCCCACGGCGCGCACGTCATCATCAAGGAGGGCCTTGAGCCTGACGAGTACGACAATGCGCTGGCCGACAAGCTGGCGGCGTTCATGCCCGGGCGCTCCGAGAAGCTGGTGCGCCGTTCCGACCTCGCGAACCCGAACCGAGCCGCCGCGCGCGGCATCAACTACCGCCTGTGCGAGAACGGCTTCATCGACAACGACGGCGACCGCGAGAAGTTCAACGGCAACCTGGACGAGCTGGCGCGCATCTACCTGGAATGCTTCGGCATCACTGCTGGAAGTGCCCCCGCAGCCGTCCCGCAGCCGCAGCCTGCGCAGCAGGAAACGACCGAGAACTTCGGCGGCACCTACCGCTGCACTGTGGACTACCTGCGCGTGCGCGACGCCCCCGGCCTGGGCGGCACCGAGGTGGCGCACTATTCCAACGGCGAGACCGTGACGCTGGATAACTGGTACAAGATCGCCGACGGCTACGTGTGGGGCCGATACACGGGCTACAGCGGCGCAACGCGCTACATCGCCGTGGGCAAGGCCACGGGCAAGCCAGAGGCCGACGACTATCTGGTGAAGGTGGGATAGGCCATGCCGTACCCGAGCCCCGCAGACGGGGATCGCAACGGCGGGTGCGGCCCCATCCTCGCGGCGGTCGTCCTGCTGTTCATCGTCCTGGCCGCCGCCAGCTGCGCGTCGCAGGCCATGGGCGCGCAAGACGTGACCGTGAGGCAAGCCCGCACGGACGGCCCCATATACGACCTGCCCGAGGGCATCGGCCAGGAAATCGTGTGCGACGAGCACAACCGCGAGTACCTGCTGCTTACCACCGAGCAGGGCGGCGTGTTCCTCATGCCGTACATGGACGAGGACGGCGAGCAGGAGATCATGCCGCAGGCCTAGAACGCAAAGAAGCCGCCCCGTATGGAGCGGCTTCTTTCTATCTGACGAGCAATACGAACGCCCGCCTAACGACGAACACGCGTATGTGTTCGCCTACTGAACAGTTGGTGGAGGCGCGGAGAATCGAACTCCGGTCCACGAAAGCCCCCTGATTGGCATCTCCAAGCTCAGTCGCTGGTTTTGTCTCGGACGCTTTGCGCGCAGCGACACGCTCGCGGCGTCCTAACCGGTTCGGTCTTAGCCCGCGCCATACCGATTACGTGCGCAGGAGCATTCCCCTAAAATGACGTCGCGCCGGTGTCGGGGAAATCACCGGGTTGACGCGCCGCTATAAACTAAGCAGCGAGAGCCATAGGCTCAAAAGAAGAGTTGTTGTCAATTCAATTTGACGGTACCCCTGTTTAACGAGGCGAGGAGACCTCGGCTTGCTTCCTCTCTCAGAGCTATCGTGTCGAAACCAGTCGCCCCCGAATGTCGGGAAAGTCTGGATGGCATTGGGTACGAGCACCCAACGCCCGTCGACTTTTCAAGGAACACGCGGGGTGAACCCCGCTCGTGGATAGCTATCTTACCACGTTCTGAAAGCGGACAGCTGTTCTATGCACGAGCTGTGAAGACCCCAATGTGCTCCGCACTTCGCACTTTTGCTACCGATCGCGTCACGTATATTTTCGCCAAGCAAAATTGACCCGTCGAAAGGACCGTTATGGATACCAAGCAGCAACTCGTCAATGCCCTCGCAGGTCTGGGTTCAACCATTACCGAAGCTATGGATGTCATCGAAGGCTTTGTCCCCTGCGGACATCCCGCCCTCACGGTTTCGAACGCCCTTGTTGCGCTGGACGCTGACGATGATGCAGCTCTCGCCCAGCAGCTTGAGACCGTCGAGGGCTTTATCGACCACGTGAGTGAGAACCGCGGCGTGGCCGCCTACCACGGCATCGAGGTCGAGCTCGCGGGTCCCAAAGCCGATCTGCTCGCAGCAATCCGCGAGGTAGGCGCCCTTATGCAGACCGCAGGCGTCAAGAACACCCAGGTCAACGAGTGGGTCTACCGCAGTCTGGCAGCACTAAACGATTCCGACGAAAAGGCTGCCGAAAAGCTCGCCGAAGCTCCCGTCATCAAGGCCGCGCTTTTGTAAATATCAGACGCGGGCCCCTTGGCGCATCGTCGTCCAAGAGGCCCGCAAACAGTTCGCGTCAACCGATAGCCGCGCCGCCACGTTCGGCCAAAGCAAGAATCGGCATCATTTGGTGCGGGGTCTTTGCTGCAAGATCGGCATGTTCGAGCAGCTTACGATCGTTGGTCACCAAGTAATCGACCTGCGCGCGCTTGCACGCGGCGAGCACCAAGTTGTCCTCGTAATCGCGATGGAGCGCTAAGTATTTGTCGGCCAGCCAAAGGTCCGACGCATCTGCACCCACGGCCGTGGCGTTTTCGGTCATGTTCCGAACAAACGCCAGCGCCGCATCGCCAATTGCACGGGCAGATGCCTCGTCGAGTGCTCCCCCGCTGGCAAGAACGCTGCGCTTCAGCTCGTGTTGGACGACGGGTAGCACGTCCTTAGCGATATGCACCGGGAAGAACAGCAACGCCCCCGTCTCCGTCGCCTGTCCAATAAACGCACGCGCGGCAAGCGACTCGGCATGGTCGACGCAAAACGAATCAACCCATACGTTGGCGTCCACCATGATCTTGAGAGGGGCTCCGCTCACAGGATCATCCCCTTTTGGCGATAGCGCTCGTCCATGGCTTCGGAATAGATTGTGTCCCAATCGCGATCGTCGGATACGGGCGACGCAGCGATGCCCAAATCTGCATAAAGCCGGTCTGCCGCTGCCCACGACGCGGCGAACGGAGTATCGTGCGCGACGGTCTGTTGCCGGTCGTCGACGGCCGCAAGCACTTCCTCGCACTGCCCGCCGCCCTGCGCGACCTTGGCCACGACCTTTTTGATGAGCTCGGGCAGTGATCTGTCCGAAAGCCGCAACGCTTCCTCCGCATGGTCCTTGACCTGGCGATCCACGCGAACGTTCACCTGCGCCATGCCGCTAACAGCACCCACGTTGATCCCGCTCCCTTCAAATGCTAGCACCGCTAGCAACACTATATAGAGAAGCTAGCAAATGGTCAAATGCAAAAGGCCTGCGTCCGGACGACACCGATGCCGTCTGGGCGCAGGCCAGATAACGTGGGCGAACACGTCCGCTAGCGCAGGTAAGCCTTTGCGTTGCCCAGGCTGTAGGCGATCGTTGAGCCGTTGTGCAGCAGCGACGACGCCTGCGGAGTAATCATGCCGGTAATACCCAATGCCAACAGCGCCGAGTTGGTGAGCATCACCTTGGAATACGAACTCGTCAGACGGTCGATAAGCCCCTGACTCATGCGGCGCAGG
The DNA here is from genome assembly GCA_900547835.1 of uncultured Collinsella sp. Classification (GTDB taxonomy): domain Bacteria; phylum Actinomycetota; class Coriobacteriia; order Coriobacteriales; family Coriobacteriaceae; genus Collinsella. The sequence continues at coordinate 6,651 of URIJ01000059.1, read as the reverse complement.
CGCACGATCGCGGCGAGATCTGTATCGGTCAGGATGATATCGGCGACCTCCTTGGCGATGTCGCTTCCACCGCCCATTGCCAGCCCCACGTCGGCCAAACCGAGTGCCGGCGAATCGTTGACGCCGTCGCCCACCATGGCAACGTGGCGCCCCTCGCCCTTAATGCGCTCAACATACGCGTACTTGTCCTCGGGCAGCAGCTCGGCCTTAAACTCGTCGACACCCGCCTCACGAGCAATGCGCTCGGCCGTGCGCTCCGAGTCGCCCGTGAGCATGACCACGTGCTTAACGCCCAACGCGTGCAAGTCGGCGATAGCCTCGCGAACCCCGGGCTTAAGCGGGTCCTCGATACCGAGCACGCCCACAACGGTGCCGTCGACCGCCAGATACAGCGGCGACAGCCCCTGCATCTGGGACTCGATTTGCTCCTTAATGTCGGACTCGAGCTGCGCGCTCTCATCCTCAAATACAAAGTGCGCGGAACCGATGATGGCGCGACGCCCTTCAATGGACGAAGCGATGCCGTGCGCCACGATGTACTCGACGGCGGCATGGCGCTCGCGGTGCTCGAGCCCGCGCTCGCGGGCGGCGTTGACCACGGCACGCGCCACCGGATGCGGAAAATGCTCCTCCAAGCAAGCGGAAAGGCGCAGGATCTCGTCCTCGCTCCAACCATCGGTGGTGAGCACGCAGGCAAGACGCGGCTGCGCCTCGGTAAGCGTGCCGGTCTTATCAAACACAATGGTGTCGGCCTTGGCAAACGACTCAAAGTACTTGGCGCCCTTGACCATAACACCCATCTTGGCAGCATCGCTCATGGCAGTCATGACGGCGACGGAACCCGTGAGCTTGAGTGCGCACGAGTAGTCGACCATCAGTGCCGCCGAGGTCTTGATGAGGCTGCGGGTGGTAAGCGCAACCAGGCCCGCGAGCAGGAAGTTCCACGGGACGATCTTGTTGGCAAGGTCCTCCATATGCGACTGGCCCTCGGACTTGAGCGAATCGGCCGTCTGCACGAGCGAGACGATTGAGCGCAGTTTGGTTTGCGCCGTGTTGGCGCGCACGCGCACCAAGATGTTGCCGTCCTCCACGACGGTACCGGCGAACACGTCGTCGCCCACGCTGCGCTCGACGGCGAGCGGCTCGCCGGTCAGGGTCGCCTGGTTGACCATAGCGCTCCCCTGTTCGACAACACCGTCGATGCAAATGGACATGCCAGTGCGCACGGCGACCAGATCGCCAGGCTCAAGCTCGGTCGCAGCAACGCTTACCTCGGTGTCGCCGACGACCTTTTGCGCCTTGTCGGGCACATCGAGCAGCGAGTTGATGAGCTCGTTTTCGCTCATGGCGCGGGTGTAGTCCTCGAGCAGCTCGCCCACGTTGAGCAGGAACATCGTCTGGCCCGCGGTATTGACGTCGCGCTTAACAAACGAGATGCCAATAGCCGAGGCGTCGAGCACGGGGACGGTCAGGCGCGGTTGCGCGAGCTCGTGGAGAGCGGCGCGCAAAAAGGTCATGTAACCGGCCACGACAAAGATGGCACGCAGCGGCGTAGGTAGGAACCAGCGGCGCGCGTAGTGGGCGCCGATAAGTGTGGCAAGATCCATGACGAGCTTGTGCTTGCGTGGCTCAAGCTGCATCACGTAACCCGTCTTTGCGTCGGCAATGGCCTGGGCATCGAGCGCACCCAAGGCGTCGAGCACGCCCGCACGACACTGCTCATCATATTCGAGCGCCATCTGGCCGATACGGCCATAAACGCGCACCTTGTGCACGCCGTCGATATCGCCGCTGAGCTTAAGAAGTGCATCGAGATCGCTCTCTGGCACAGGACCCGCCAATTGAAGACGGGTCCTACCGGGGATCTCGTTAATAATCGAGAATCTCATAGTTTGTGCCTAGGAGCGTTACACGGCTGCCTCGTCAGCAGCGGCCTCGCTCTGGGTGATGTAGGCAGCCTCGGCAACCATGTCGTCGACATTAGCCTTGGCCTGCTCGACCATGTCCTGGTAGCCGTTCTTGATGCGCATGCCGCACGCGATACCCTGCACGCAGGCATTCTTTACCGGAGCGCTGGTAAGCAGCTTGATGCCGGCCGTGCCAAGCAGAAAACCGCCACCGACAAGCAGGGTGTTAAACGTCGACTTCTTCATGTTGCTTCTCCCTTTTGCCGCACAAGCGCGGCATGGTGCCTTAGCACCCGAGTTCATTAGTTTGCTCGAGCACACTTTTGAGACTAGTTTAGTATAACTATTTGGTCAACTATGGCTAACTTTTTGAAAACATGCGGTCCAGACCGCCCGGTACTCGGCGGTTCACCCACCACGACGCAAATCCGCACTCCCACGGGTATCCGCCCCCGCCCTTGCCACAGTCCTACAGCTGCCAGTCCGCCGACTCCTTTTGCAGCGCAACCATGCGGGCGAATTCTCCGCCTGCTGCCTTGAGCTGCGCCGGAGTGCCCTGTTCGGCAACCACTCCATCCTTGAGCACAACGATTTTGTCGGCATTTTCCACCGTACGCATACGGTGGGCAATAACGATAACCGTCTTACCTGCAAGCAGACGGGAGAGTGCCTGCTGTACCACGGTCTCATTCTCCACATCCAAGCTTGCCGTCGCCTCGTCCAACAGCACGATGGGCGCGTCTTTGAGCAGCGCGCGGGCGATGGAGATGCGCTGGCGCTCGCCACCGGAGAGTTTGGAGCCGTTCTCGCCGATCATGGTGTCGTAGCCCTGCGGCATGCGGTTCACGAACTCGTCGCAGTTGGCGGCACGCGCGGCCGCAAGCACTTCCTCATCGGTGGCATCACGACGCCCGAGGCGGATGTTTCCCATCACCGTGTCGTCAAAGAGCAGCACGTCTTGGAACACAATGGCGTAGTCGCGCAGCAGCACCTCGGGATCAACGCCCGCAACATCCACGCCACCCACGGTGACCGTGCCTTCAGTGGCATCCCAAAAGCGCGCGGCCAGGCGGCTCACCGTAGACTTACCGGAACCCGAAGGACCGACCAGCGCCGTAACTTCGCCTTCCTTGGCGGTAAAGCTCACATCGGTAAGAACTTTCTCGCCGGCACGGCCGTCCTCGCCCGCACCATAGCCAAATGCCACGTGATCGAACACCACATCGTGGCCCGCGGGCTCAAATTTCTCGCTGCCCCGCGCCACAGGCTCTTCCATGATGGAACGCATGCGCTTGGCAGACGACTCGGCGACAAACAGCTCGGACATTAACATTAACGCCTGGTCAAATGGCGCATAGATACGGCTCACCATAAGCAGGAAGGCAAACATCACCAAAAAGTCGACCTGCCCGGAGGCGACCATCGCAGCACCCGTGACCAGCGTAGTGGCAATGCCCAGACGCAGGATGGCAAAGGCGGAGTTGACCAAAAGCCCGTTAGCGAGCTCGCCCTTGGTGGTCTCGCGCTCCTCGGCATCGATCACAACGTTGAGTCCCTCAAGATAATGGGCCTCTTGGTTGGTGGCGCGGATCTCGCGAACGCAGTCGAGCGTCTCTTGAATCGCCTCGGTAACCTTGACCTTCTCGGCGCGAACACGGTCGAACACCGGGGTCATGGGGCCGCGTGTTAGATACAGCACGGCAAAGGCCACGGGAACGCTCCAGAACGCCGCGATCGCCAGCTGCCAGCAAAAGAACAGCGATGCCACGAAGACAATGGCGCTTGCGATGATGGCACCCCAAAGCTCTCCCAGCACGTGGCTGTAGGCGTGCTCCATGGCCTGGACGTCACCCATGATGGTCTCGGTTAAATCGGCCAGATCACGACGACCAAAAAACGACAGCGGCAGTTTGCGCAAGCGCTCGGCAATCTCCATACGCTGCTTGCCGCACTCCTCGTAAAAGATGCAGTAGGTGTAGTAATACTGCTGCCAGTTAGAGGCAAAGAGCAACACAAAAAAGACCAGGAGGCCGCCCACAATCGGCAGGGCATCCGGCAGGTCGGCGCCGATGGCGAGATGTTCGACAAAACCGGCCATGACCAGGAATAAAAAGCCCATGCCGGCCATGGTCACAAGATTGGTGAGCGTGGTCCAGAAAATGCCGCGTTTTACGCCGGCGACGCCTTTATCGGATAGGAAATACTTCTTTTGGAATGAGGCGAACATTTAGGCCTCGCCTCCCTTCGTGACGGCGGCATCCGCGGTCGCAGCAGTAATCTTCCAGCTCGCGGCCTGCTCGTATTCGGCCCACATCTTGGCATACAGACCCTCTTGGGACAGCAACTCGGCATGGGTACCCGACTCCTGTACGCTGCCCTGGTTGAGCACCACGATTTGGTCTGCGCCCACTACAGTCGAGAGTCGGTGCGCAATCATAATGACCGTGCGACCCGCCGCCAGCTTGCTAAAGGCGCGCTGGATGAGCGCCTCGTTCTCGGGATCGGCAAACGCCGTGGCCTCATCGAGCACCACGATAGGTGCGTCCTTAAGGATCGCGCGGGCGAGTGCCACGCGCTGGACCTCGCCGCCCGAAAGATATGCTCCGCCGGCACCGAGCATGGTATTGATGCCCTGTGGGAGCTTGGCCACAATGTCGTCGCACTGAGCTGCGGAGAGGACCGCACGCACTTCGTCGTCAGTGGCCGTAGGCTTGGAGGCACGCACGTTATCGGCAAGTGTTTGCCGGAACAGCTGGTTGGTCTGGAACACGAAGGCAACCTGGTCCATAAGCTCGTGCGGGTCCATGTCGCGAACGTCTACGCCGCCTACGAGCACGCGACCTGCGGAAACATCCCAAAAACGCGGAATCAGGCTTGCGCAGGTTGACTTGCCGCCACCCGAGGGACCCACCAGGGCGAGGGTGCTACCAGCGGGAACGCTGAAACTCACATGGCTAACGGCAGGTGCTTCGGCACCCTCGTACGTAAAGCTCACGTCCTCAAATCGCGCGTCGCCGCCGGCAGGGTGCTTGGGTTGGGCGGGCACGGAGAGCTGCTTGGAATCCATGACGCTTCGAATACGAGCCAGCGAATCGGCACTCATCTGAGAGGCCTCGCCCACAAACATGAGCTTGGTCATAGCCGTCGGTACCACGGCCGAAAATATCGCGTAAAACGTGAAGTTGGCCATAAAGTGCGCGAAGTCCGTCTCGCCCGGCGCCAACAGCAATGCCACGGGCAAGAGAAATGCCACAAGGCCATTGAGCGCGGTAAGGTTGAGCACCTGCGGACCTCGGCAGAACGTGCCCGCATAGTTTTGTGCCATGTCGGCGTATTCGGCGATCGCATCGTGGAAGGCCTTAAAGGAGTAGACCGTCTGCTGAAACACCTTGACCACGGGGATGCCACGTACGTATTCGGTTCCGGTCTTGTTCATCTTGACCAGCGCTCCCATGTAGGCCTTCATGAACTCGGCGCCTTTGCCGCTCATCATGGTGGCCATGGCGCCAAGCGAAACGACGACCGAGATAAGGCATGCCGCGCCCAAACGCCAATCGAGAGCGAAAAGCAGCACGAGCAAGCCCACGACCATGGCAGTGGCGCCTGCGATATCAGGCAGCATGTGTGCGAGCAAAGTCTCGGTGGAGGCGGCGCATCCGTCTACAACACGACGCAGCTCGCCGGTGGCATGCGTGTCAAAGTAGCCAAGCGGCAGCTTAAGCAGGTGCTCGCTCGTAGTCTTGCGAATATTGGACGCGCAGCGAAACGCGGACAGGTGCGTGCACATGAGTCCCACGAAATAGACCACGATGCTCGCCAGCGCAAAACCCACGGCCCACCAGCCATACATCGCGATGTTAGTGGCTTCGCTCCAGTTAGGTGCCACGGCGATCAGATCGCGCGCGACAAGCCAAATGCACACGAACGGGCCAAAGCTCAGCAGCTGCGAGAGCGCCGAGAGAGCCATGCCCAAATAAGTTAGGAATTTACGGTCGCCGGCATATGCGAGCAACTCGCCGATGCCTCCACCTTCCCTTTTTGATTCCTTTGCCATGTGATTCCTTTCTAACGGCTTGAGAGTTAACCGCAATGAACTTATCATTGATGTGTTAGCCATGGCTCACAATCAAGCCAGGCGTGGACGTTTCTGCAAAGGAAAGGGACGCTTTTGCAAATACGGCGGGCAGCGACCGACATAACCGAGCTCTACGCACCGCAATTTGAGCAGTTTGGCCTGGAGCTTACCGGCAAGGGCGCCGTCTTTACCGGCGAGGTGGCAAACGACCGGGCGCACGGCCGCGCATGGATCATGCCTCTCTCCCCTGCCTGCATCGTCATGGAGCATTTCATCACCCCGACGCACGATATGTACCTGGCTGAATACACACCCGAGCCATACGCCTGTGTGAGCGAGGTCAGCGCGCCCACACTTACATGCATGCCCGAGGCTGGCATAACGCCCGCGAACCTTAAGCCATTGCATGGACCGTGGCCAAACAATGCCGTTTGCAGCTTTATCCAAAACAACTGTGGCGAGGAGTTAAGCCCGCTGTTTGCGGGGCAGCTCTATCACTCGCGCTCGGTGCTCTTTTTGCCTGGATATTTTGACGAACTGGAACACCGCTATCCCACCGAGTTCGTGGGAATCTTTGAGGCGTTTGCCGAGCCATGGCACGAGGAAGCGACGTCTGCCATCTGCCACACGCTGCGCCGGATTAACGAGGACCGCGCCCGCACCGTAGGC
>URIJ01000058.1 GCA_900547835.1 uncultured Collinsella sp. | reverse complement strand
GACGATAGTGGTCGATCCGGATTCCGCCTTTGCCGCCGGCGCGGTGACAACGGTCATGGGGGAGGAGAGCGTGTAGGTTTTGCCCTGATAGTCGAGGACAAAGCGCAATTTGCACCCTTCTTCCAGAAGGCCCGATGCCGCGTCGAGAAACTTGTCTTCGAGTGTGAACGTCGCCAGATTATCTGCGCCCGATGCGCTGGCCTTGACTTGGCCAATCTGCGTGACGGTTTCGGGCGAGCTACCCGTGACGGGCATTACCTTGTTGATGTGCAACGTTGCCTGTCCACCCTGTGGCAGATGTGCCTGCACGGTAAAGGCGTGCGTATCGGGCTGCTCGTTTGCCGTGTCGTCCTTCGGCAATGTCATGAACGTGGCTTCAGCGTACTGGATGTCCCATTCGTCGAATGTGAGCTGGCGGAAGTACGGCTCGCCGTCGGAAAGCGGACGCGTGGGCGCGGTTATGGCGGTGCCGCCCTGGATACGCGCAAGGGGAATCTCGACATCACGGTAGCCCGCCATGCTAATGGAGATGCCGCCGTTAAAGTCGTACGCGTCGAGAAGCGTTGCCTCGTCCACGTAGCCTTCCGAAAGAGGCGCGACCTCAAAGATGGCCGTGCCCTCGTCGTCGGTAGTGGCGGAGAGCTGCTTGCCCGCGGCATAACGCGACGCGAGCGTGACCTGGGCTCCCTTGATGGGCATATTCTTGTTGGCGACGTCGATCACAACCACACCAAACATGGTGCGCGAGAGCACCAGGACCTTGAAGGGGTCTTCTTCGTCGGCATAGGCCGCGGTGGGCGCGAACGGCAACATGAAGGCGTTTGCGCTTCCCGGCACGCGCGGTAACATAACGCTCGCCAGCGAGGACGCTCCGGCAACAAGTAACGAACGGCGATCAAGCATCTTTGGCTCCCATCCCGCAGGTATCGGTGGAAATAATCCAATTTTGCGAGAAGGCGCCACGTGGCGGTAGTGCCGTTCGATGGCCAAAATGTCCAATTTGAGCGTGCGAAAGCGTCGGGCCCCCGGGACGCTTTCGATATGCCAGGTAGTCTGGCCGCTAACGCAACATATGCGCGACCAGCTCGGCGCGAGTTCCGATACCAAGCTTGGCATACACTCCTGATAGGCGGTTTTTGACGGTACCCGGCGATACTCCCATATGGCGTGCGATTTCGGCGTTGGTCCACCCGCGACAGGCGAGCATGGCCATGGTGAATTCCGTGGTCGTTAGATCGTCGGCCACGTCCTCGCCCGAATCGGGGTTGTGGATGCGCCGCCAGCCGTAGCTGAATCGATACGTAATCTCGATGATGCGTGCGAAGTCGTCAGGGTATTGCGTTTTTAGACACGCCTCGATAAGCCCCTGCAAAAGGCCGTGGTGCTCGCCGATGAGCTCGATAAGGCCGTCGGGGCGCGCTATGCTCCACGCGGTTTCGAAATGCACCTTTGCGGCGTCGATGTTCTTGAGGCTCATGCATGCCATAGAAGCTGACAGGTGCAGGAACAGCTCCGATATGGGATAGCTCCCTTGTTTCATGATCAGGGCGTTTTCCGCCATGCCCAAGCTGCGGCCGTATTCGCCGCGCAGATACAGGGCATGCGCCATCACGTAGCTGGCGAACAGGCGCAGGCCTTCGGGCAGATGCGCCGCAAGCGGATAAAACTCTTCGGCGGAATACGGGGAAGGCAAGTGCAGCAGGACGCTCGCGGCCGAGGCAAACAGGATATGCGTGGCGTGAACGGTGGGCGATTCCTCGTCAGCTGGCGTATCGAGGATGCCCGCAAGGCAACGGCGGGCGTCAGAGATACGGTTGAGCGACAGACTGGCATATCCGCAGATAAGGCATGCGGAATAGCGCAGTGCGGGGTCGGTGGCGTCAAGATAGGGGCGTGCCGTCTTGGCAGCGAGGGTGGCCTGTCCGCGAAAGTACAGCGCTTCTGCCGTGGCGATGGTGCGCGAATCGGGGTCGGAAATGCTTGTAACCGCAGCGTCAATCTGCCCCGGCACAAAGGCAGTGCACATCAACGGCATGGGAATGCGCGGGTAGCCATCGCAGTCCATCTTCCATCTCCCATCAGGTGGCAACAATGCAGCAATTGTACCCCTGTTGCTCGGGACCCCTTTCGTTTTACTGTTCGGTTAACGCTGCGGATCGTTTTGGAAGGCTTACGAGCATGGTAGTCCCGTTCTCGGAACTTGCTTCGACCTCTACCGTGCCACCGTGAAGTGCTGCAATCTCCCAAACAAGCGCTAGCCCGAGTCCTGCGCCGCCGTATGCCCTGCTGCGGGATTTATCCAGGCGAAAGAACGGTTGGAAGATGCTTTCTCGGTACTGCTTGGGTATTCCCGGTCCCTCATCTTTGACTCGCAGGAGCACATGGTTGTCGCTGTCGCTGATGGAGACGTTGACAGTCGAGCCGGAGCGGCTGTAACGGATGGCGTTTTCGGCCAGGTTGAACAGCAACCGATAGAGGAGCGTGTCGCTCCCGATTACTAAAGCGTCTCCAGCACAGTTGAGGGCTATGCTCCTATTTTCGGCAAGTGGCGCAAGGTCAGTGAGGACCTCTTCGGACAGGGGGCCGAGTTCAACAGCGTCCCCGCAAGGGACACTGCGGAGCCCACTCATCTCGAGCAATACCTTGGTCATTCGAGACATGCGCTCAGTTTGTTCTTGTAGCAGGCCGAGCAGCTCGGCTGTTTCGGGTTGCAAACCGGAGTGCTCGGAGATGAATAGTTCAATCTGTGCTTGCATAAGGGCGAGCGGGGTGCGCAGCTCGTGTGCGGCGTTGCCGGTAAACTGACGCTGTGCAGAGAACCCTTCGCCAAGACGGGAGATCATGTCGTTGAAAGAGGCGCTGCATCGTTGTAGCTCGGTGGGCACATCTTCACTGAGTCTGATTTCGCTTAGGTTGTCAGGCTGCACACGCTCAACCTGGGCTGCAAAAGCCCGTAGCGGTTTGAGCGCACGACCGCTCACAAAGTATGCCAGCGCGCCGCCAAGGAGTGTGACTCCAGCCGTGATGTACCAGGCTGTCGTGCCAAAAGACTCCTGTGCGTCGTTTACGACGATTGTGACCTTGTCATCGAGGGCCGTTTTCGTTGGGTCGAACACCTGGGGCGAATCCGCGCCGGCAGCGTTAAAGGCCGAGATGTCACTGCCGATGGCATCCATATAGCGCATGCCCGTATAGCCGACCAGGCAGTTCGTCAGCACGCACGCCGCACACGTCAGCAGCGCCGTCATGATCGTTATGCGCCATTGCAGCGAAAGCCTTTTCATTCGCTATCCTCCATAACGTAGCCCTCTCCAATCCGATTGCGAATCGGGTCGTATCCCAAAGCGCTGCGCAACTTTTTTCGGAGCGACGAGATGTGAACGCGGGTTGCGTTGCTAAAGCTGTTCACGGTGCTATCCCAAACGTGCTCGATAAGCTCCTCTTGGCTTACCGGACGCCCCTGATTAAGCATCAGGTATTCCAAGATTCCCGTTTCCTTGCGTGTAAGAGATAAAGCTTCGCTGCCCACGGAAGCGATGCGCGCCTTGGTGTCAAAGCAGAGCTTCCCACAGGTTAATACTATGTCGCTTTGTGCGAAGCGCCTGAGGGTAAGGCTGCGGATCCTTGCCGCAAGCTCGTCCAGATGAAACGGCTTGGTGAGGTAATCGTTGGCGCCGGCATCGAGTCCGGCGACTTTATCGGATACTTCGCCACGCGCGGACAGAATCAGTACCTTGGTCTCGCAGTCGGTTTTCCTAAGTTCCCTGAGCACGGTCATGCCGTCGATACGGGGAAGGTTGAGGTCGAGTACCACGAGGTCAAAGACTTCGACGCCCAGCAGGTCGAGCGCCTCCTGCCCGTCGTGGCAGCAGTCGACGCTGTACGCCAAGTTTCGCAAGCTGCGTGCGATTGCATCGCACAGTGCTCGCTCGTCTTCGACGATCAAAATACGCATAACAGTCTCCTTGCACATTCCAAATCGCGCTTAACACGGATTTTATAGTCGATATGGTCCAATGGTCACGTAACGAAAGGAGTGGTTGGGTTGTTCAAAGCGGTAAAACCCATGGTACAGGTCGCTTTGTTGATCGTCGGAATTGCCATGGTGTGCTTTGGCGTTATGCGTGGCGAGGCGGATGCCGTGCTGGCCAAAGCGATTAGGCTGTGCTTGGAGTGTATCGGAATTGGATAAAAGAGAAAACACTGCGTCGCATGTTTTGGCCCGATTTCGCGGATTCATTCAGGCGGCGGCGACGCTCGTCACCAACATTCACCTGCCAAACTTTGCCAAAGGCGGCATCTATCAGGGCGCGGGAAAAACAGTCTGCGTACCTGGACTTAATTGCTATTCGTGCCCCGCGGCATCGGGCGCGTGCCCCATTGGGTCGTTCCAGTCGGTGGTGGGTTCATCCAAGTTTATCTTTTCTTACTATGTCACCGGTACGCTCATTTTGCTCGGCGTGCTGCTGGGACGATTTGTATGCGGGTTTTTGTGCCCGTTTGGCTGGCTGCAGGATCTGTTTCATAAGATCCCCGGCAAAAAGCTTTCGACAAAAAGACTCAAGGCGCTTACGTATATCAAATACGTTGTGCTGCTGTTTGCTGTGGTATTGCTGCCTGTGCTGGTGGTCAACGATGTGGGGATGGGCGACCCGTTCTTTTGTAAGTACATCTGTCCGCAGGGTGTGCTCGAGGGTGCCATTCCGCTGGCCATTGCCAATGCCGGCATTCGATCTGCGTTGGGACATCTCTTTACTTGGAAACTTGCCGTTCTCATTGCCGTGGTAGTGCTGAGCGTTTTGTTCTACCGCCCCTTCTGCAAATGGATTTGTCCACTCGGCGCATTCTATGCGCTCATGAATAGGGTGTCCCTACTGGGGATTCGGGTTGACGCATGCAAATGTGTCTCGTGCGGCAAGTGCTCAAAGGTTTGTCAGATGGACGTTGATGTGGTCCGCGCGCCCAATCATGCCGAATGCATCCGGTGCGGAAAGTGCATCGGGGCCTGTCCCGTCGATGCCATCAGCTATCGCTATGGCCTGGATGTGTCGGCGGAAAAGCTCCCCTTGACCACCGATAAAAAGTAAACAAGCTTCGACAAAACGGAGGAATGACCATGAAGCTTTCTAAGATTGCGGCCCTGTTTATGGTGCCGGTATTGGCCTTGTGTCTTGTGGCGTGTTCGTCACCCGGTGGCAATGAGAGCGAATCTGCGGGCTCCGATCCTAAGATCGCAGAGCTCACTGCGCAGAAGCCGACCAATGCCGACGAGGCCGCCGAGCTGTATGCGAAGCTCATGCAGAAGGAGAACGAGATCTTTTCGAGTGATAACGCGCTGTGGGAAAAGGTATTCAATGCGGCAAATAAAGACTCGGCAATGATTGAGGACGGCAGCAATTACGGCGATTTCCTGCTCAAGACCATCGACGGCGCCAAGGATGAGTTCACGGCGGATGAGCTTAAGACGCTCAAGGCCGGTGCGCAGCAGATCAAGGAGATCGAGGACAAGCTCGAGAGCTTGGAGAAGGAGTTCCCCGGCTGTGGAAGCACGCCGAGCGCAGGCGAGAGCGTCGACGCTTCGACCGCTGGCATGACGGCTGGTGCCAATGCTTCGAGCGAGGCGACGAAGTTCCCCAGCTTTACGGGCAAGGACCTGGATGGCAACGACGTGAGCAGCGACGAGCTGTTTTCTAAGAACAAGGTCACCGTCATGAACTTCTGGTTCACCACTTGCAAGCCGTGCGTGGGTGAGTTGGGCGACCTTGAGGACCTGAATAAGGAGCTTGCCAAGAAGGGCGGCCAGGTCGTGGGCGTCAATTCCTTTACGCTCGATGGCAACAAGGGCGAGATTGCAGATGCCAAGGACGTGCTGAGCAAGAAGGGCGTGACATATAAGAACATCTGGTTCAAGTCGGATAGCGAGGCCGGTAAGTTTACGTCAAATTTGTTCTCGTTCCCGACAACGTATGTCATCGATCAGAATGGCAACATCGTAGGGGATCCAATCGTGGGAGCCATCAGCTCCGCTGAGCAGCGCGCAGCACTCGACAAGCTTATTGACCAGGCGATTGCGAATAGCGAGCAGTAAAAAACGCGTAAAGCGTAGCGAGGATCGTGCGCCGCTGTGCGAAGTAGTCCGCTGCTTTTCAAGATAAGCTCCACCATATAGAGGCCCCACTTGGGGCCTCTTCTTTTGGGTGCCGTCCCGTTCGTTTTTTGGCGCGGTTCGTTACATTCCTCACTGGCTCCGGCAAAAAATGGGGATAGAGTAGGACAAACGCGTCGAATACGAACGGCGGGGGAGAGCGGGCAGGGTGCCTGCGCAGGAGAGGTTGCCGTCCATGTTGGAGCTCAAAGGTATTTGCAAAAGGTACGTTACGCAGTCGTTTACGCAGGTGGCGCTCGACAACGTAAGCCTGTCTTTTCGCGATAACGAGTTCGTGGCCATTCTGGGACCTTCGGGGTCGGGTAAAACCACGATGCTCAACGTTATCGGCGGACTCGACCATTTTGACTCGGGCGACCTGCTGATCGACGGTATTTCGACCAAAGACTTTCACGATCGCGATTGGGATGCCTACCGCAACAACCGCATCGGCTTTGTGTTCCAGAGCTATAACCTCATTCCGCATCAGACCATTTTGGAAAACGTGGAGCTGGCGCTCACGCTTACGGGCGTGGGGCATGCCGAGCGCCGCCAGCGTGCGCGCAAGGCGCTCGAGGCAGTTGGTTTGGGCGAGCACGTGAACAAGCGCCCGAGCCAGCTTTCGGGTGGACAGATGCAGCGCGTGGCCATCGCCCGCGCCCTAATCAACGATCCCGAGATTGTGCTGGCCGACGAGCCGACCGGCGCCCTGGACTCAACGACGTCCGTGCAGGTCATGGACTTGCTCAAGGACGTTGCACGCGACCGTCTGGTTATTATGGTCACGCACAATCCCGAGCTGGCGTACCAGTACGCCACGCGCATCGTCAACCTGGCGGACGGCAAGATCACCGACGATTCCGATCCTTTCGATGTCGCTGACGCCACGCGCCGCGAGGCCAAGTCTACGCGCAAAACCTCGATGAGCTTTGTGACGGCGCTGGGGCTTTCTGCCCGCAACCTTATGACCAAGAAGGGCCGTACGGCCATGACGGCCTTTGCGGGCTCGATTGGCATTATCGGTATCGCGGCGATTCTGGCGCTGTCCAATGGCGTAAACGGCTACATCAAAAAGGTCGAGGAGGATACGCTCTCGAGCTACCCACTCACCATTTCCAAGCAGGATTACGACCTGTCATCCATGATGGGCGGGCAGGGGGCCACGGATGACGAGGCGTCCAACGGCGAGGACTCGTCCGACGACGGTACCGACGGCAAGGCTCAGGGAACCGATAAGATTCCCGTGGTCACGGCCGTAAAGGATATGTTTGCGAGCGTTAAGTCCAACGACATGACGAGCTTTAAGGCATGGCTCGATGCCGGTGGCGACGGCATCGATAAAGAGGTCAACGCCATTCAGTACGGCTACGGTGTATCGCCGGTTGTCTATCGTGCCGGTAAGGGCGATGAGAAGCCTGTCCGGCTGGTGCCCAACGCCATGACCGAGGCCATGAGCGGAGGCGCGAGCTCGGCGGCAACGGTGAGCATGGAATCCATGGGAACCTCGGTCTTTAACGAGATGATTGACGACCAGAGCCTGCTCGACAGCCAGTACGATGTCGTCGCCGGTCATTGGCCCACGTCTGCCAACGAAGCCGTGATGGTGCTTTCGAGCCGTGGCACGGTGGGCGATTACACGCTCTACAGCATCGGTGCGCTGGATATTGATGAGCTCAATGACCTGGTTAACAGCGCCATGGCGGCCGACGGTGGGGTCGAAACGCCCGAGACCGGCACCGACTTTACCTACGACGATGCGCTGTCCACGACGTTTAAGGTGCTGTCGCCGGCCGATGCGTATCGCAAAAACGAAGAGACCGGCATGTGGACCGATATGTCTGGCGACACCGACTTTATGGCCGCCAAGGTTGCCGATGGCATCGACGTACGCATCGTTGGCGTGGTGCGACCTAACGAGACCGCCAACGCGAGCGCGTTGTCTCCGGGCATTGCCTATACGCATGCTCTGACTCGCCAGCTTATGGAGCGTGCTGCCGATTCGCAGATTGTGCAGGAGCAGCTCGCCCACCCCGAGACGGATGTCTTTACGGGCAAGTCTTTCGATGAGTTGCAAGGCGAGGCCAAGCAAGGCGTTGATCTGGGCAGCATGTTCAGTGTGGACGAGGCGGCGCTCAAGAGTGCGTTCTCGTTCGATACATCTGCGCTTTCGGGTGCGGCCGGCGGTATCGACCTTTCTGGTATTGACTTGTCCAGGCTGGACATTGACCTTTCGGGCGTTGGAAGGGACATCGACTTCAGCGACATCATGGCAAAAGCGCCAACCCCAGATTTCTCGGGTATCTTTGACGGTCTGGAACTCACGCCCGAGCAAATGCAGCAGGTGGGAACACTAGCCAACCAACTGTTTGAGGGCTTTTTGCAGTCTGATCAGTTTAAGGCGCTGTCGCCCGAAGATCTTAAGGACGCGTCAAAGCTCTCTGCCGCATTCTCGACGTATCTTGAGAATGATGACACAGCTCAGCAAATCCTGGCCCAGCTCAAAGCGCTCGGCGGCGATGCCCTGGCCGAGCGTCTGCAGCAGGCGATGAGCGACTATGTGCTAAAGCAGCTGGCTCCGTATCTGCAGCAGGCTATGGATCAGGTGACCAAGACAATCAGCGAGCAGATAGCGTCGACGGTATCATCCCAGCTCAAGGCGGGCGCGGCAGGGCTTATGGACCAGATGGCGACGCAGATGTCTTCGAGTTTTGCTAACCTGGCGAGCGCCATGCGCGTGGATGCGAGTACCTTTGCTCATGCCATCCACTTCAACATGGACGCCGAGGACCTGAGCTCGCTCATGATGAGCTATGCCAAGGCGTCGAAGCTCACCTACGACAACAATCTGACCACGTTGGGTTATGCGGACGAGGCGGACCCCATCTCGGTCAAGATTTTCCCGCGCGACTTTGAGGCCAAGGAGCGCGTACTCGATCACATCGATGCGTACAATAAACAGGTCAAAGCCGCTGACCACGATGAACAAGCCATCTCGTACACCGACTACATGGGCATCATCATGGGCTCGGTGACCGACATCGTGAACACCATCAGCTTGGTGCTCATCGCATTCGTGAGTATCAGTCTGGTGGTGAGCTCCATCATGATCGGCATTATCACCTACATCAGCGTACTGGAGCGCAAAAAGGAGATTGGCATCCTGCGCGCGATCGGCGCGTCGAAGCGCAACGTGGCCAACGTATTCAATGCCGAGACCTTTATCGAAGGCCTCATCGCCGGCGTCTTTGCCATTGTCGTCGTGGTGCTCGTGAGCTTTCCGGTTAATACCTGGGCGCTTGCGGCCAAACAGGTGCCCAATCTGATGAGCCTGCCCGTGCAGGATGCGCTGGTGCTCATCGCAATTTCAGTGCTGCTGACGGTCGTTGCCGGCCTGCTGCCGGCCCGCAGCGCATCCAAGAAGGATCCCGTCGAAGCCCTTCGCTCCGAATAATGTGACAAAGGGACAATCCCTTTGTCACATTGGGTGAAAAGGCGCGGGAAGGGGGTGGCCTCTCCCGCGCCTTCTAGTTTGTTTTGCCCATCAGCGTGATACGGATGCTTGGGTGGGTGTACTCGTCAAACTCGTCCTCGGGATCCGTATCAAACGAGTAATACACCTTGATGGGGCCGTCACTCGTCCTGATAGAGATTCTCTCGTAGAGTGAGCCGTTCAAAAATGCCTGCCTAAACTCTTCGGGGAGTTTCTGCGGTGCCAAGAGCTCGGGGCTCACCGTCTTGACGTCTACGGTTTGGACGGCAGAGAACAGCTCGTCAAGGTCGCGCTCGATGCGGGCGAGGTTGTCCTCAAGGCTCGCGCTGGGGTCGACCTCTGCCGCGTAGCTCACTTCCTTGAGTGTCCCCTTGTTGTCAAAGTCCAGATAGGTATAGGCCTTCTGGGTACCTGAGTCGCCTTCGTGCAGATAGCCGCGGACGTGAAAGCCGTAATCTTGATATCGCTCGTAGGGGTCATCGGCGGACACGTACTCGCATGCGGGCTCTAATGCCTTGCGAGCGATGGCGATCTGCTCGGCCGCGGCCGCTGCGTTCTGTTGCATCTCGATGTTTCCCTGCGCCAGCTGCGGGATATAGGCGCCACACACGATTGCGAGGGGCAGCGCCACAAGCGCGATGATCCACTTTTTTGCACGGGGGATAGGCAAGCCACAGGCCTCCGCCATGGCCTTTGCGTTAGCGAAGCTCTCGGTAAGCACGTCTGCTGCGGTGGCAACGGCGCCTACGGCAGCGGCGACTTCTGCCGCGCCGCCCAGATTGCGCGCGGTCTCGTTGTCGCTGTTCTTGAGTAGGCGCGCGGCGGCCTGCGTACCGACAACGCCTGCGATTTGTGCCGAGTGGTCTTTCTCAGTCTGCTCGACGACGAGTCGGCACTGCATTTCCTTCAACTGCTTGCCGCGCATACCAAAGCGCAGCGCGAGCGTGCAGTAGCAGAATATGACGAGCTCGATGGCGGTGAGCACCAGGGCGGTCATCATACCCGTCTCTTGGAAGCCTTCGTGATGAAAGACGATGTCGTCAATCATTTCGAAGGGAATAATCAAAAATGGCAGCACGAATGCCATGGCAAGCGCCGCACCGGCAATCTTGGGGTAGATGCAGTATCGCTGGATGCGCTTGCGTTCTTGTTCGGAAAGTGTAGCCATAGCCGGTCCTTGGTGTCGTGGCGGTCGTTGCGGCGCGCGGGGTGCGTCAGTCTGGGCTAGCGTTGGATAAGAACATAGAGCAAGATGCTCACTCCGATAAGCAGGAGGCCGATGCCCGCAACCAAGAAGAGCGCGAGCAGGGATATCTGCGACGTGGTCACGGCGTTCTCCTTTGGCGCGATACCGTCATATGTGACTCAGTATAGAGAATCCCGCCATCGATGAGCGCTCGATCATGCAGCAACTAGAGTGTAGGCCTGCTCTGCAGCTCCTTTCACTGTTTACCCTGCACCCCAAGCGCGGCGCAAGTGAGCAATAGCGAAAGATGGCGAGCTCGATTGCGGTG